>JBGTGG010000405.1:0-26273 GCA_041746855.1 Cyclobacteriaceae bacterium
TGAAATCAACAAGCAAATTACAAGTGCAAATAGTGCAGCTACCTCGATCAAAGCCGCGATGATAAGCATCGCACCTTGAATCTTTCCAGAAGCTTCCGGCTGACGCGCCATACCTTCCATTGCAGATCCACCAATTTTACCGATACCAATTCCTGCGCCAATTGCAGCAAGACCAGCACCGATTCCAGCGCCCATGATTGCGTAACTAATGTCTAATAAAAGAGCAAACAACATAATTTATATATTTAAGTTAAAAGGTTTCAAATTTTAATGATGATCTTCGGCTATCGCCATTCCAATATACAAAGCCGAAAAAAGTGTAAATACATACGCCTGAATTCCAGCTACCAGTATTTCAATTAAACTGATAAACAATACAAGTATCGTTGATCCAAATCCTACCCAGATGCTGCTGAAAATAAATGCCAAACTGATCAACGCCAATATTACAATATGACCAGCGGTGATTGCTACAAACAAACGAACCATTAAAGAGATAGGCTTCGTGATAATACCGATAAGCTCTACAGGTAGTATAACAACGCGCAACCACAACGGAACGCCAGGTGTCCAAAAGATGTGACCCCAGTATTGCTTATTCCCACTGAAGTTGGTGATCAAAAATGTCAAGATTGCCAGTGTCATTGTCACCGCAATATTTCCCGACATGTTTCCGGCACCCGGAAGCAACCCTAAAAGATTACCAAAAAGGATGAAGAAAAACAGCGTCAATAAATACGGTAGAAATTTATTGGTGTGATGACCAATGTTTGGTTTTACTACTTCATCACGAACAAATATAATGATGGGTTCAAAAAAGGATTGCAATCCTTTCGGTGCTTTGCCTTCATTTTTCTTAAAACTTTTCGCTACTGAAATGAAAATCAAAAGCATCAGGATTGCATCAATCAACAGCATCGCCACATTTTTGGTGATGGATACATCCAAAACTTTATTATCCGTTCCTGCTAAGTAAATATGATTGTGTTTTAATTCGTAGCCCTTGTATGCAACTACATTGTGATGTTCATCATAAAAATTTTTGGAAGAGAAAACATCCAATCCTTTTTCAGAAGAATACACAATCACCGGAAGGTAAAGTGTACCGTAGTGCCCATCAAAAAAATGCCAGATATGGTCATCCAAAACGTGATGCAAAATCACTTCACTAATGCTTGGTTCTCCTTTGGCAACCTCGCCCTCAGACGCAACCGATACAGATGAAATTCCGATGCAAAACAGGAGCGTTAATGCGGTAAAAAAATGCTTGAAATTGTTCGAAAAAACGCTCATTTAAGGCTTTTTTTGGGGTTCTGGAAATCCGACCGCAAAGGTATAAATTAAACATCCAGAAAAAAATGTTTTGAATAAATTTTGCCCCCTATTCAGGCCCGTTTTGCCTTTCGATTTTTCGGTACAAAAAACCCACTTCCACCCCGGTGAAAATAAGATAGGTAATTATAAAAAAAGCAGTATTCCCTTTGGCGCCAGCCTTGTCCAACAGAATAATCGTGACCACAAAAGCCCCAAAAGCCAAAAGCTTCAAGGCCATCATAAAAAGATACATTCGGACAAATAATTCGGGGGAGGTGATTCGGTTTAAATAGCGGAAGTTGATCAATGTTCCGAGCAGCAGAAATAGTAAGATCTCAGTCGTTAATGTTGGGAATCCAGAAATCCATAATTGGTTTTGGGCAAGATATAAGCCCGCCAAAAGCGCAACTGTAACCCCGCCAAGCGCAACTGAAATCCTAATCATCTTTTGAAATCGTCTTGTATATGCGGTACATGCTTCCCCAAAAACCGGCAAATCCAAAAGCCAGCATAAATACCGGGAATTTTAAAGCCAGGTATCCATCAAGGAGATATCCCAACCATCCGGCTACGCCAAGGGTTATCAGTAGCTGGAGTCCCAGACCACTATATTTTAAATACGGATTATACTGATTTTGCTTCTTGTGAGAGGGGTCTTGATTGGAGTCCATTCTCGCCCAATTTAATTTCTTTGATCTTAGCCCCCATTTTGCAAGCACCATTAAAAACAGCTCCAGGTTCTACCACCATTTTGCCAGTGGAAATGTCTCCGCTGATTACCGCGGTGGCTTTCAATACGAGTAGTTCAGTTACTTCAATTTTACCTTTTACCTCTCCTTCAATATCTGCGTTTTGCGCGATGATGTTGCCGTCCACCTGACTGGAGTGTCCTAATGCGACTTTGGATTTTGATTTCACATCGCCTTTGATTTTTCCTTCAATACGGATATTCCCGTACGTTTCGATACTGCCTTCTAAATAAGTGCCTTTACCGATTGTGTTTGTGGAGTTGCTAATTTCATCCGCAACACGCTTTTGTTCTTTCGAAGTAAACATGAGATTTCGATTTTAAAAAGTAACAAATTCTTCGGGATTAAGCGAGTTGCCATTGTACCACAATTCAAAGTGAAGATGTGGTCCGTCAGTCATTTCCCCGCTGTTGCCAACTATAGCGATTATTTCTCCTGCGTTTACAAAGGTACCAACTTTTTTCAACAGTTCCGCATTGTGCTTATAAACGGAAATGATGTTGCCACGGTGTTGGATTGCAATTACATACCCTGAGTCTTGTGTCCAGGAAGCGAGTATTACAGTTCCATCCGCGATGCACTTAATCGGTTCGTTTGTCTTCGCAACAATGTCAACACCAAAATGCCCCTTCTTTACATCATAGCGATCCGAAACAAATCCACCAATGGGCGAAAAGAAAAATGTTTCCTGAAGTGCACGATAATTATTTCCAGTCAACGATATTAAAGACAAGTCAGAGCGTTCAAAATCTTTACGGAACAGAGAGTCCTCCGGTGCAAGTTGCAATCCATTGGGGTTGTTGATTAATTCACCTTGCTCGATAAATACTGCAGTGGGATCATTAAAGTTTGTGGTGTCACCACTTAAAACACGTTGAAAATTCTGAATGAATTTATCTTTCCGGTCAACTTCCAATGCTAGTGAATCCACACGCAATGCAAGGCCATACAGTTGACGATTGTTCTCCAGTTGTGCATGCCGGGGATCAAACCATTTCGCCAAAATCGTTTTCACTAGAAAAAGGCTGATCACCATCGTGACACAAAACAATATCACACTTGTTAATATAATCTTTGAGTAGGTGAACCCAACGCTGGTTTTTTCTGACAGATTCTCCTCGTTGCGGATAATCAATTGATAGCGTGTGGTGAGCCAGCTGGATAGTGTCTTTTTCGGTCGCAAGTTTTTTTGCTCAAAATTAGAGATTCTCAATCATATAAATATAGAATGTGAGATTTTTACGTTTTGTGCAAGGTTTGATGGCTGGCATTTTTGTTTTTAGTAGCTTGTAGCCTGTTTCCAATACGATTTTGAAGAAAGCCTGGATATATTTTTTTCAATTATTACTCATTGCAATTGCATGTTCACCACAAAAAAATACGTGGACGAGCCGGGCTTATAATGATGTAACGGCCCATTACAATGCATATTATTATGCGCTGGAAGAAGTTTCCAAAATTGAAGCGGCAATCCGCGGCAACTGGACGGATGACTACAACTCCATTCTGATGATCTTTCCGTCTTTTGATTCAACCCTTGCGAAAACGTATGAAGCGGAAACTGAGGAAGCTATTAAAATGGCATCGCTCGCAATCCAAAATCATGGCAATAGTAGGTGGGTGGATGATAGCTATATCCTTGTGGGAAAGGCAAGGATGTATAATTTGGATTGGGGCAATGCAATCCAAACCTTTAAGTATGTCAACAAAATTGGCAAAGACAAGGATGTAAAGCATCGCGCAATTATCAACCTGATCCGCACCTTTACAGAGCATGGGGAATATAACAATGCGTTGGCTGCCATTGACTTTTTGAAAAAAGAAGAGTTGTCCAAACAAAACCGAAAGATGCTGTATTTGGAAATGGCCTACTATTACCAAATCCGGCAAGACTACAACAACATGATTGCCAATCTTTCCAACGCAAGCCCATTGCTGGAGAAGAAGGATCGGAGGGGCAGGATTTATTTTATTATCGGACAGGTTTACCAGGAGTTGGGTTTCGAATCGGAAGCTTACAATTATTATAGAAAATGCCTCGGAACGAATCCGGAGTATGAAGTGGATTTTTATGCTCGTCTTTATATGGCGCAGGTTGCCGAAATCTCCCGATCCAAAAGCCTCGCCACCGCACGAAAGTCTTTTCGTAAACTTTTAAAAGATAGTAAGAACAAAGATTTCAAAGACAAGATCTATTACGAACTAGGTGTATTTGAATTAAAGCAAAAAAACCTGGACGAAGCAATTGAAAGTTTCAATCTATCGTTACGTGCCGGCAACAACCAGCGTGTAAAAGGCGAAGCCTACTTAAGGCTTGGTGAATTGTATTATGATACGTTGAAACAATTTGAACTTTCCCAATCCTATTACGATAGTGCTATCCGGTCATTGCCACCCACCTACGAAAATTACCTTGCTATTAAAGAACGTAGCGAAATCCTCAATGAATTTGTATTGAACCTAAAAACAATTGAGTGGCAAGACAGTTTGCTTTCACTTGCAGCATTGGACACCGCAGCCTTACGACAAAAAATAGCGGCATCCATCGAGGAAAAGAACAGATTGGAAGCATTAGCACAAGGCAAAAAGAAGAAGAAAAACAATCGGATCGTTATCAACTCCGCTTCCAGTACCTTGTTTTCAGCTTCCGAGGCAACCTCAGATTGGTATTTTGGGAACCCCTCTGCGGTGGCTATGGGAGAGACCGAATTTAAGCGTATCTGGGGGGACCGGCCGCTGGAAGACGATTGGAGGCGCTCTCAAAAGTTGTCGGCACCATCGCCTCAAACCGATAACACAATTGCTTCAAACGACAACCTGGACGCCCCCGAAGAAAAAGTAGTGGTTGACCCCGTTGAAGAAGCTTTTTCTTCCCTCGACAAAGAAATACCACGAACAGATGAAGCACGTGCAATCAGTCTCAAAAAAATAGAGGACGCTTATTTTGCATTGGGGGATATCTATTATTTTAAATTATTGGAAAAAGACAATGCACTGTCTTCTTTTAAAACATTGCTACAGCGTTTTCCCGATACCGAACATGAGCCGGATGTGTTGTACAAATTATACCTGATCTATAAAGATTCAAATCCATCCGAAGCAGAACGTTATGCTTCGATATTAAAAAGTAAATATCCAGAATCAACCTATGCAAAAATCTTGGTCAACCCAAATTATTTGGCTGAATCAGGAATCGCCATCGAGAAGCAAAAAGAGCTTTATCAAAAAGCATATTATGAATTCGAAAACAACAGGTTTAAAGAGGCCAACAACTTCCTCCAACAAGGCCTTGCATTGGAAAACACACCCTTTACACCCAACCTTGAATTATTAAAGATTCTTATCATAGGGAAAACTCAACCGCAGGAACTTTATCAGGCATCACTCAACCAATTTATTGAAACGTATGAAGAAAATGAATTGGTTCCGTATGCAAAAAAACTTCTTGCCGCTTCTGAAAAATTAAAGGCAGCTGAAAACACACCGGCTGTTCAATATATTAAGGACTTAAATGAGGTGCATTATTTTATGATCGTTTACGATAAAAATGAACGCATTGGTGATGTTGCTTCCCGGGTACTTGCCCGTTTTAACCAAACTGCATTTCCCTTGTTAAAGCTAAAGACCAGCAATCTGGTGTTGAATGATAATTTCACACTCACGATGGTGTCGGAATTCACAGACCTGGAACAAGCCCGAAACTATTATCAGGCTTTTGGCGAAAAGCAGCCAACACTTAACGAATTTGCCAACCATAAATTCTTTACTTTTGTGATAACAAAAGATAATTTCGATATCTTTTACAGAACAAAAGCACTGAATGAGTACATCCGATTCTTTGAGCAAAACTATAATTCAAAAAACCAATAAAGTCCTTTCTTACCGGAAGCCCTGGATTGGTAAATTAATAAAAGCCACCTGGATTTTTTTCCTGTGCGTGTTGATTGGCGTTCCGTTGTGGGTCATCAGTGTAAACTACAATGTGTTTGGACTATTTGGAAACATGCCCAGCCTGGTTGCCATTGAAAACCCGGAAAATGATTTATCATCAGAATTGATTTCAGCCGATGAAGTTTCCCTTGGCCGCTACTTTAGGTATAACCGTAGTCAAGTCCACTATGACGAACTATCTCCTGAAATTGTCAACACACTAATACTTTCAGAGGATCACCGTTTTTATAATCATGCCGGAATGGATTTCTGGGCGTATGTCCGCGCTGGGTATGGCATTCTAACCTTGAATCCAAAAGGTGGTGGCAGTACTATCACACAACAGCTTGCAAAAAACCTTTACACTCAAAATCCTGATCTTGGATTGGATGGAATACTTTCAAAATTGGGTAAGTATCCAAAACGCCTGATCCAAAAAACCAAGGAATGGATTATCTCTTTCTATCTGGAGAAAAATTTTACGAAAGAAGAAATCCTTACGATGTATTTGAATACTTCCACTTTTGGAAATAATACGTATGGAATAAAAGTGGGGGCGGAAACGTATTTTAGTAAATCACCCGATAGCTTAAATATTCAAGAATCGGCTGTACTAGTGGGACTGTTGCAGGCCAATACTGCATTTGATCCTGTTCGAAATCCAGAACGATCCCTCCGTAAACGGAACGAGGTGCTTTGGAAGCTTAGAAAATATGATTACATCAAAACTGATGAAGAGTTCGATTCTATTCGGGCGCTCCCAATTGAATTAAATTTCCGGGTAGAAAACCAGAATGTTGGATTAGCCCCATACTTCAGAAGTGTCATTCAAACCGAACTCATGGCATGGTGTAAAGAACATGGCTATGACCTTTGGAATTCAGGTTTAAAAATATACACTACCATTGATAGCCGGTTGCAAACTTTTGCTGAAGAAGCTGTGGCTGAAAATATGAAAAAGCAACAAAAGGATTTTTATGATTCCTGGAAAGGTGCAAACCCATGGGTGGGTGAAGACCGCCAGGAAATTAAAGGCTTCTTACAATCGCGTATAAAACAAACCGATGCTTACAGAAATTTAAAAGAGAAATACGGGAACAAGACCGATTCGATTGAAATCATGCTAAACCTAAAAAAGGAAATGCGGATTTTTACGTGGGATGGCGAAGTAGATACCCTATTCAGCTCCTACGATTCGTTGAACTATTACAAAAGATTCCTTCAGGCGGGTTTCTTATCAATGGATGCAAACACTGGTGAGATAAAAGCATGGGTAGGCGGTCTGAACCATAAGTTTTTTAAATATGATCACGTAAGGCAAGCAAAGCGGCAACCCGGCTCAACTTTTAAGCCATTTGTATACGGTGCTGCTATTGAAGCAGGCTATAATCCTTGTCAGGAAATGCGGGACGTTTCACCGCAATTCATAGTTTCAGGAGGAGTGCCATGGTCACCTCGAAATGCAGACGGAACGCTTGGTAGTGGCAAATTGATGACTATTAGACATGCAATGGCTGAATCGATAAATTCTATTACTGCTCAACTGATGCAAAAGATTCTTCCAGAGAATGTTGTAAAGTTTGCCCATAGGGTAGGGATACAAAGTAAACTAGATGCAGTTCCTACTCTGTGCCTCGGGGTCAGTGATGTTTCATTATTCGAAATGGTTGGTGCCTATGGAACATTTGTGAATAGTGGAATCTATACAACTCCTTATTACATTTCCCGGATAGAGGATAAGAATGGGAATGTTATTGAAAACTTTACACCCAAACGCAAAGAGGCGATTAGTGAACAGACCGCATATAAAATGGTATACATGCTTCGCGGTGGGGTTGAAGAACGTGGTGGTTCATCTGCTGGTCTTAAATATGAATTGAAAGAAGGTAATGAAATCGGTGGAAAAACAGGGACTACCGATAATGCTTCCGATGCTTGGTATATGGGCGTTACAAAAGATTTAGTTTCAGGTGCTTGGGTTGGTGGAGACGAGCGGAGTATTCATTTTAAAACTTGGACGCAAGGCCAAGGCTCCAAAACTGCCAGACCTATTTGGGAAAAATATATGCTGAAAGTCTACAGCGCTCCAGACTTGCCTTACAAAAAAGGTCCCTTCAAACAGCCCGGTTACCTTGATATAGTATTAGGAAACTGCAATAAATATGCTGTTCCAGCAGATAGTAGTGTCATTGGAGATGAATTCACGATTCAATAAATGTGGATAATAATCCTTTACTCGAAGCCGTAAAACAATTACCCGGAACACCAGGTGTTTATCAGTTTTTCAATGCCGATCAGAAGTTGATCTATGTTGGAAAGGCAAAAAATATCCTAAAACGCGTCACCAGTTATTTCTCCAAATCAACAACCCTTAATAAAAAAACACGCAAACTTGTCAGCGAGATTTCAAAAATCGAATTTGTCGTCTCCAACACGGAGTTCGATGCACTGCTGCTCGAGAACAATCTCATTAAAGAAAATCAGCCCAAGTATAATATCCTATTAAAAGACGATAAGACCTTTCCTTATCTCTGTATTTTAAAAGAACGTTTTCCGCGCATCATTTACACCCGAAAATACGAACCCGATCAGGGTGAATACTTTGGTCCCTACACAAGTGTTGTTGCCATGAAAAATGTGTTGGGGCTAATCCGCAAGCTGTATTGCATCCGAACCTGCAATTACAATTTAAGCGAAGCCAATATTGAAAGTGGAAAATTTAAAGTCTGTCTTGAATATCATTTAGGAAATTGCAAAGGTCCCTGCGAAAACCTGCAACGCGAAGAAGATTATCTTCAAGATATAGCACAAGCCAGGAGTATTCTAAAAGGCCAGTTGAGCATTGTTACCGATCATTTGATTAATCAGATGAAAAATGCAGCAGAACAATTGGAATTTGAGCGGGCACACATCCTCAAAGACAAATTGGAAACACTTGAGCGTTTCCAAAGTAAATCCATTGTTGTAAACCGATCCATTACAAACATTGATGTTGTTACGCTTTCCTCACTAAAGAATTATGCGTACGTGAATTATTTCCAAATCAAAGAAGGCGCAATCAATAACTCCAAAACGATTGAGATCAAAAAACGATTGGAAGAGCCTGATGACGAGATTATCTTATTTGCATTGCAAGAACTACGAACACAATCAAAAAGTGAAAGTGAAACAGTGCTTTCCAATATTGACTTCCATGCAGCGGGAGGCCCCTTCGAAGTGATCGTTCCTAAAATTGGCGACAAGAAAAAACTAGTCTCACTCTCTTTCAGAAATGCGCTCGAACTTCGTAAACAACGCGAAACAATGCGCGAAGGAAAAAAGGATGCGAATCTGGAAGTGCTCCAAATTCTACAAAAAGATTTGGGACTGCCCAACCTTCCGAAGGTAATTGAATGCTTCGATAATTCGAATATCATGGGAACAAACCCGGTTGCTTCCATGGTACGCTTCACGATGGGCCGGCCAGACAAAAAAAATTACCGGCATTACAATATTAAAACAGTAGAAGGCCCCAATGATTTTGCTTCCATGAAGGAAGTTGTATTTCGAAGGTATAAGAAACTTATCATTGATGCCGCTCCTCTTCCAGACTTAATTTTGATCGATGGCGGAAAGGGGCAATTAAGTAGCGCCTGTGAAGCGCTTCAAGAGCTTTCCATTTATGGACAGGTACCCATTGCAGGGATCGCAAAAAAACTTGAAGAAATCTACTTGCCGGAAGATCCCTATCCGGTATTGATCAATAAAAAATCGGTTGGGCTACGCCTGCTACAATATATTCGAGATGAAGCACATCGGTTTGCCATTACCTTCCATCGTCAAAAAAGAAGTAAGAGTTCGTTGGTGAGTGAAATGGAAGAACTTGAAGGGATTGGCTCCAAAACAGTTGATCAACTACTTAAGAAATTCAAATCAGTAAAAAAAATAAAGGAAGCTTCACTGGAAGAATTATCTGCCATCATTGGAAACCACAAAGCTACCATCATTAAGGCGTTGAAATAAAAAAAGGGGCTAAAGCCCCTTTTAAAATATCATCCTGTAAAACTTAGAACTCCCAAAGGTTATGTTCTTTTTCCATGAGCATCATCTCCGCCCATTCTTTTGCCCAAACACCTTCGTAATATGGCCTTCCGTTGTTTCTGTAGGTATCATCAATAGTTTCATCATCAGGATTTTCGATCTTCCAGATTGATCCGTGGAACAATCTTAGTAAGACCGCATCTGCGAAGTTCTTGTTTTGTGCAGTATTCTGACGATTAAACCACACAGCAGTTTCTGGGTGATTTCTGAAAACCTTTTCTAAATCCTTATACTTGAACCAGCCAATATACTCATCTACACCTGTGGAAGTTTTCGATCCCGGAACGATGATTTGAATCGCCTGGATATCATAATATAAACGTGACCTTCTGCGATCAAAGATTACATCTTCCATCAATCGAAGGATGTTCATATCCCGTGGAAGGTATTCAACAGCCTTACCCTGTGTGGTAGGAGCCCAATCATCTGGAGAAGTCTCCGGATTCATTCCTCTATTATCAGTGAGTGCCTGGTAGTTCTTACCGTTGTACGCTGCAATTTCATCAATAAACCAATCACGATTTGGATCCCATTGATCATAAATAGAGCCTTGCTGCATCACCAACTTGCCCATAAAGTCTTCTTTAGTGAGCTTGGTGGTCAATGAATCTGAGAGATATATATCCGTAATCTCTCCGGATTTAACACCATTTACAATCAGCTTCGTAATCTCACCATTATTGGAGAAGAAACCTTTGTTTTGCTTCTCAAGCAAGTCAATAGTCCTCCACACGCGAAGCTTGTAATGTTGCTCATATCGAGGGATTGGATCAAGGGAATTCGGATTATACTGAATCTCCTCCTCCTGTGCCACTGCCATATTGGCCACTAGAAAAAATAGGAATATTGCTTTTACTCTTACCATTGCTCTCAAATTATTATTGAAGTGGGAATCGAATGATTTCGGATTTAACTTCTACGCGTTCATCACTACCCTCAAAAGTCCTTCTTGTTACTGTTTTTATTTCAACTATAATGTTGTCGCCTGGTTTAAATTGTGAACGCCAGCGACTCACATCAATATTCTCATTTGAAACGGTCATCGTATTAATTGGCGATGTACCACGTGCATGGATTACTTCCATACTTCGGATTCTGTAAATGGCGTCTTTTGGAACTTCTTGTTTAAAGTTCTCATCAGCTTCCGCTACAACTCTAAAGGAAGCCAAAGCAGAACCTCGAACCCCAGTTTTTGAACTAATCTCTTTTCCGGAACTTTCTTTTGCTTCGTAGCGAGGGCGTGGAATAGGTTTCACATCAAATGGTTCTGAACCTAACACAGTTCCTGCGTTACTTACCGTTACACTAACTTTCCGTTGATTAGGAACAATAGTTACCCTACCCGGCTTATCGCCTTTGAAAATTTTTGCACCATTACCACTGAAGGTTGGGTTATAATTTGTGCCCAATGCCGGCACTTCAATCATTACCGAGTTTCCGCAGTTCATATAAAGAGTCGGTGCATTACCAGTAGTAACACGGATAATTGGTTTTGCAACGAAGTATTCTATGTCCTGCTTGATGATAGTATCCTTCATGTGGATCTCGGCAGAAAAAGTCTTCTTCGCCAGATTGGTTTTTGGATCATAGGCACCAGCACTTGCTGTAAACTTTACCTTACCCATTTTTATACCCGATACATCATCCACCAATTCCAATGGCTTACCATCCATAGACATCTCCGGGGTAAAGGAAGAGGAAGATCCTGATAAAAACATATCAGCCTCATACGTAGATCCCGCAGCAACAACTGATGAAACAGGTCTTACCATCGGTACAAACTTGTCAATCTTTACAACACCTACTCCTACATCACCCAAGAGCTTGTTCAATGCTTTTGACTCATAGTCCAATATTTCCGTTTGGATTTGCGTAACCGATGCATATGCTGCAATAGCAGGGGTGTTTTCGAAAGTAAAGGTCAAAAAGTCTTTTCGAACATGATCTTGGTTGGCTGCAAAAACAGGAATGTCTTTTGGAGCTTTTGCCAATGTGTGAAATTCCATACCTGTCAATCCTGATAAATCCTTAACGTATTTATCCAGCATTGCGACAAACTCCTTTCCGTACGGTTTGTTTTTATCGATCATCAACGTAGCAACATCAGAAGCGTGGTTGGAAATAAATTTCTCATCCACCTGCTCTGCCTTTGAAACCTCAAGAAAGGTTTTCTTTAAATTGTCAATATAGGTCATTGCCTCAGCGGTGATCTCCCGTACTTTAACCGCGTTGTTTTTTGCTGCAACAACACGGCTATTCGAATTTTTACCAGCCTCTTCAACAATGGTCGCCAATGCATGTGCATTTTCTGTGTTTCCTTCGATAATCAACCCTTCCATCGTTCCATTGATGATGGCAAATTTCTCCAATACCGCGCTACTAACCTGAAGTGCCAAAAGAGCTGTAAGCACCAGGTACATCATACCGATCATTTTCTGCCGTGGGGTTTCTTTTCCGCCTGCCATGATTGATTTGGGTTTTTTGTTTATTTAATAATGATTTTTTATATCTAGATCCTAAACTGGCTATTGCTTTGGTCCACCTCCGCGCATAGCAGTCAACATACTACCATAAACGGTGTTAAGGGAGGTCAGATTGTCTGCCAATTTGCCTAATTCAGAAGTAAAGCGTGTGGTGTTCTCTCCAACTTTGGTAAGTCCGGACATAGCACCTGTAAGGCTTTCATAAAATTTGTTCATGTTCTTTACATGGCTATCAGCATCTTTCAATTCCATTTCATAAACAGAATTCAAAGCCGCTAAATTCTTCGTTACTTTTTGTACTTGAGAATGATATTCTCCTGCATCTTTGGAAGCATCTGCCATTGAAGACACCGCTTTGATCGCCACATCGTAAGACTTGTTCATTTCAGTCAACGACTTAGAGGCAGTTTGTACATTCTTTGCATAATCATTGGTAGCGACTGCTGCATCCGAAAGGTTGCTCATTTTCTTTGCAGATTCCGCCATATTGTTTAGGCCTTTACCAAGGCTTTCAAGAAGTTCCGGGCCAATTTTTGCCTTTTCCAAACTTACATCAAGTTGTTGTGTAAGGGAGGCTCCGGATTTGTTGGAAATGCGGGTTGGGGCAGCTGGTGCTTCGAAATCTTCGCTAAGTTCAGGATAGACTTTAGACCAATCTGGTTCTTGGTGAGGAGGTTCAAAGGCACTTAAAAAGAAAATTACAGCTTCTGTGGTCAAGCCAATCATTAGCATTAGATCCGCTCCCGTGAGGTGGAGGATTTTGAATAGTGCACCTATGATTACCACCGCTGCACCAATACCATATACCTTCGGCATTATGGTTTTAAAGAGTAGTTCAACAAATCCGCCTTTTTTCTTGCTCATCGTAGTATTAGTTTAAGTTTTTTGCCTTTTGTTATTTTTAAAGATAAATAGAGTTTTTATTATTTAAAATTCCTGACCTGAGGACCTGCCAAGGTGCGTCATAGCACAACGGAAACCAATGTAGGCACGGGTGGAGTCTTTAAATTCATATGTTCGGGTACCAGTCTCAAGGTAGTATGCAACATCTTTCCACGATCCTCCTCTTACAACTTTCTTCGGTAGGATTTTGGCATTGTACCTGCTGCTTTCAGGATTGGTACGCTCATCAATGTATTGCGGGTTCAAGTCCCAAACGGTTGGTACCGAGGCGGGGTTAAAATCATCCAAACACCATTCAGAAACATTGCCTGCCATGTCATACAAACCATAATCGTTAGGGAAGTATGCTTGAACAGGGGACGTGTATGCAAAGCCATCGTCATAGAAATTACCACGACCAGGCTTGAAGTTTGCCAACATACATCCTTTTGAGTTCCTTATATACGGATTTCCCCACGGGTACTTTGCCATATCGCGACCTCCGCGTGCAGCATATTCCCATTCAGCTTCTGAAGGCAATCGAAAAGCAGGCATTGGAAAATCACCAATGCTCTTTCTATAGTCATTTAAGTAAGCAGTTCTCCACTTGCCGAAGAATACGGCTGCATCCCAATTAACTCCCACGACAGGATAATCATCATATCCTGGGTGCCAGTAATAGTAATCCTGGATAGGATCCCCCATGTGGTGGGCAAAGTCTTTTACCCAAGAAGTAGTATCAGGATAATATAATTGATTGAAGGTCTCAACGTCAACTGTTTCGAAATCTTCAATGCTACCATTGTCAATCAAAAAGAAGTTGGTAAACTGGCGATACTCGTTGTTAGTAATTTCGGTATCATCCATATAAAAGGAACCGATGGTTACTTGTTTGTTGAAATTGATCTGGGTTGAAGCTGGATCTTCATCTGCTTGTCCCATGTGGAAGGTACCTGCCGGAATTGGAACCATGCCATAAGGAAGGGTTTGTACCCATCCTTCCCTTCCTGCAACACCCACTAATTCCCCGCCATCTCCACCTGAACCCCCAAGGCCAAGTAGACCGCATGCACTTGCAACCGCACCCATGGCCACCAATAAAAGTTTAGAAGAAACCGAATGATTCATATTTTTTGTCCTCTTAGTCAGATAAATAAGTTTCGAAAGTTAGCGCTAAATTTTTTCTAAATTAAAAAATGTGTACCAAATTCAACAAAATAGCATTAAAACTAAAATAAAATACCGATCAGTGCCTATACCGAGGGGTTCGAACGACTTTTTTACCGCTGCCCGGATTAACAGGCAACTCGTAACTTAGCATCAATTCATGCGATGATCCCGCTTTAGCACTTATATCTTTTACCGTTAAATCTATTGCATATCCTAATCTCAAGGATTTATCTTTCAGTAAGCTATATCCTAATAAGAGTATTACTGCATCTGATTGTCTAAACGACAAACCTCCCCACATCGTATCCTTATACGTTCCGATTAACCCCAGCTCAAAAGAAAGCTGATTGAAATCCGTTTTTACAAGAAAAGTGGGTGTCAACTTAAGGTCAAAACTAACTTCATGGATATATCCTCCGGTAAAACTTAAATTATTTTCAAGCGGATTGCGTTGTCCATCTATTCCAAAATCAAATTCTGATTTAAGTAAATGGTTAAACCCAACCCCAACATAATACTTTTCACTCCTGTAAAAAACCCCGAAGGCCATATCGGGACGCATCTGTGAATCCTTTCCTGCTTTGCCTTCCAAAAGTGGATCGCCCCCTTCCATTGCCCGGTACAAGTCGTAATCAAATGTTTGCACAAAAGCGCCCAACCTAATCCCAAAGCTCAATTTGGAATCTTTGATCCCTAAATGATAGGCGTAACTCGCCTGGATTTCCAAATTGTTTTGTGGCCCGAGCTGATCATTTATTACATAAGCTCCAAACCCACTACGCAATTTAAAAATGGGGGTGTTGAAACTCACCATTTGCGTTACCGGGGCGCCACCATCATCAAAACTTGCCTGATAACCGGTCCATTGATTTCTGTAAAATGCAGTCATCTTCGTTACCCCATCAACCCCTGCGTAGGCTGGGGTAAGGTAAAGGTTATTAAACATGTATTGGGAAAATTGAGGGTCTTGTTGGGCAAAAACCTCAGGCGCCAAACACACTAACATTAAAAAATATAGACTTCTTTTAAACATCTATTTCCAAAAAATCAGAACCTAAAGATAAATGAAATTTATTCACACTTTCAATTCTGGAGCGTAATTAAAGTGTAATTAAAGTTATCCCTTCATAATATCCAAAGAATGAAGAAGTTATTTAATTCCATTAACCTTCCGAATGTACAGTTCCAATGCACCGGTCATTGACGGGGCATTCGGTAATGGAGCTTCAATATCCAAAATAAGGCCGGCCTCTTTTACCGCACTTGCCGTAGTAGGACCAAACGCTGCGATGCGTGTCTTATTTTGAATAAAATCCGGAAAATTAACATACAATGAGTTTACGCCTGAAGGGCTAAAAAATGCAAGCACATCATAATACACATCCTTTAAGTTCGATAAGTCACTGGCAACGGTATGATAGATAATGGCCTCAACATAGGTGTATCCGTTGTCTTTTAAGAAGTCTGGGATATCATTCTTGCGGATATCCGAGCATGGGAACAAATACTTTTCGTTTTTATGCTTTTTAAGAATCTCCAATAAATCCTGGGCAGTTTTAAGGCCTGTGAAAATTTTCCGCTTCCGTATAACAATATACTTCTGAAGGTAATTGGAAGTTTGCTCGGAGATACAAAAATACTTCATATCAGCAGGCATCTCAATCTTTAACTCCTGACAAAGGCTAAAGAAATGGTCAACAGCATTGCGGCTTGTAAAGATGATGGCAGTATACTCGAGAATATCAATCTTCTGCTTTCTGAATTCTTTTACCGGAACAGGCTGAACTTCGATAAAGGGCCTAAAGTCGATTTTCAAATCAAACTTTTCAGCAAGCTTCAAGTAAGGAGAATTCAAATCCGAAGGGGAATCTTGGGTAATCAGAACACTCTTTACTTTTTGCATTCTGTCATTAGCTTTTTCACTCATATCAACTCTAAAACTATCCTGGCTAATAATATAGAACTTTGATTGTAATAATGAGAGGTATTATTTCTGTGGCACAAAGGTAAGAAAATAAATGGAACATAGAGAAGCCCACACGTCTGCTAAGTTTGAAAAATATCAACACCACCCAGAAACCGAGTGTCCAACCCAGTAAAAAATATATCTTTTCGAACACACCAACCTTTTCACCATGCACAATCAGGTACATTGAAATACCGGCTGCCGACAATCCCAGCACCCAAAAAAACAACCTGATCAGATTGAAGTAATGCGTCACTGCCAGCTCTTTAATCCCAAATAAATAAGCAAATAAGTAGATGATAAGTTGTTTGGTGAAAAAGCAGGCCAGAATAATTGCGCTTAATGCCAACCAGATTAGGATTGACTCCAGAAAAGTGTTGTGAATAAATAAGGTTGCGATAGCATATTGATCTTTCAACGATGTAAAAAGTATGGTCAGCAAGAATCCACCCAACACACTACAAAATGATTGGAACAATATATTTGAACTACTGGTGGTGCGGCTATCACTTAAACTATCCTGGCTTCCGGGAACCCCCACCAATTTTCGAATTGAAAAATAATCAGCAGCGAGTTTAGGATTTTGGCCAACAATAAGAATAAGGAGTAAGAGAATAACAATTACACCGATTACCACGAAGTCGCGAAAATAAGTGGAGGCACGATCAATGATCGGATCGCTTACAACTTCCTGATGTTGCTTGACCAAGAAAGTCTGCAAGCCTTGCTCATTCACCTCTTCACGCTGAAAGATTGCAACTAAAATCGAAGGTGTTCCCATTTCATCACGAATACTATCGAGCGAAAGAAAAGCTTTCTTCGCTTCATGCATGGAAAGAGTTCCGTTCACAAAAATTGAAAAAGGAGTTGAGGAAGTCACCCGAAGAAAAGATGTTGGGTTTTTCAGCAGGTCAATTTCTATATAAATAACCTTTTCATCGAAACCCGTTTCTGTGCTTATCGGTTGATAAGTCCCATCACTATATATCAACCATTCGCTACGCAAATCAATTTCCACCAAGGGGTCTGTAGCACCCCTTGAAAAAAAAGATCCTAAAAGAATCCCAAAAAAAATAAGGATTTGTGTTGACTTTATCATTCGAGCATACAAAATTATCATATTTCCCCATCTGATAACGAAAGAACAATCATTAAAAAGAAATAGCTTTGACCTTATTCTGAATTTTGGCAGGCGTTTATATCCATATCCCATTTTGCAAACAAGCGTGCTATTACTGCGACTTTCATTTTTCAACGAATCAAAAAAACAAAACCCAACTTTGTCGGGCAATAGCCACAGAATTGGAACTTCAACAACACTATCTGGCGGGTGAAGATCTCCACACTGTTTATTTTGGAGGTGGCACTCCCTCCTTATTAAATAAAGAAGAACTCTCGCTGATCTTCGATTCAATTAAAAATAATTTCACAACACACACTATTAAGGAGTGTACGCTTGAAGCAAACCCGGACGATCTCACGTTACTGATTTTACAAATGCTCCATGCTCTCGGTATCAATCGACTCAGCATTGGCATCCAATCTTTTGATGACACAATTTTAAAATCACTTAACCGAGCCCATACAGGTGAACAAGCAAAAACCTGTGTTGCTCATGCTAGGGCCGCAGGGTTCAATAATATTAGTTGCGATTTAATCTACGCTATTCCAGGATTGAGCGATGCGGAGTGGAGAAAATCCATTCAGGAAATGTTGGAACTAGACCCCGAACATATATCTGCATATTCCTTAACGATAGAAGAAAAAACTGTTTTTGGAAACTGGCTGAAGAATGGAAAGCTGAACCCGATGGAGGATGATCTGGCTGGACAACAGCTTGAGATTTTGGTAGATATGCTATCCGATCATGGATATGAACAATACGAAGTCTCCAATTTCGCGAAACCAAAGTATGAGGCTATTCACAATACCAATTATTGGAAGCAGCAAAAATATCTGGGCGTTGGGCCAAGTGCGCACTCCTTTAATACCGTGAGCCGCCAATTCAATGTGGCCAACAATGCAAAGTATTTGCAAGCCATTGAATCAGGGGTTGTTCCTTTTACTTTGGAAATGCTTTCAAAAGAAGATCGGATAAACGAGTATGTGCTCACAACTCTTCGAACAAAATGGGGAAGCAACCTGAAGTGGATCAAAGAAGAATTCGCCTATGATCTTCAAGAAAAAAATTCACAGTATATTGAACAACTATTGGAATCGAAACTGGCTACCCTCCAGGATCAATTTCTAATCTTAACAAAAAAAGGAATGATGTTGGGAGATAAAATTGCTTCTGATTTATTTGTGATTACACCATGAACGCAACTCTATTTTACCTATGAATGCCCATCTTCATTTTCACGAAAAGAAGTATACGGTTAACTTTTCAAATCCGTATGATATTTCCATTCCTATTCAAGACGGAATACTCAACCCAACTTGTTATGGTGCAGACCCGATAGCATTTGAAACCATTCGCGCTGAGAATTTTGTTGGAAGCGTTCGCGAGGGAGGTGTCGTCAACCATAAAAAAATTCATCTTTCCCCGCACGGAAACGGAACACATACAGAATGCTACGGACACATTGTTGATTCAGCCGATACCATTAACACCTGCTTAACGGATTTTCATTTTGTTGCTGAGTTAATTACGGTTGCTCCAAAACCTACGGCCACCGGTGATTTAATCATTACGCTTGATGCGTTGCAAGAAAAAATCCAAAAGGAAATTCCGGAAGCATTGGTTGTTCGAACGCTTCCAAATTCAAATGAAAAGAAGACCAAAAATTATACAGGAACCAACCCTCCCTACTTCGAAAAAGAAGCGTTGGCATGGATGGCCCAATCCGGAATTAAACATTTGCTCACAGACCTGCCGAGTGTCGACAAAGAAATAGATGGTGGCATATTAGCCGCGCACCATGCATTCTGGGATACTGCCGGCATGCTAAGAAAAAATGCAACCATCACGGAGCTTGTCTTTATCGATACTAAAATTGAAGATGGCCGCTACCTGCTCAACCTCCAGATTATTAGCCTTCAATTAGATGCCAGTCCGAGCAAACCCATACTATACAAACTCACGGAAGTTTTGTAATTTTCACCAGCCAAAATTATGATCGCATCGCAAAACCACATGAAGACACCCGAAGAAAAGAAAGTTTATATGTTATTAAAGTCGGTGATCTTCTATTACCACGGATTGGATGAACTTGAAAAACAAGACCTCCATAGTACGGCAGATGAATTTGATGCGCATGAAGAATACCACTGGGCAATTGATTTTATCTCTACGGATTTTGTCACCGCTTTTGATCGCGCACGCGAATACCTTAATGAACATATCGGAGACTACACAAAAGAAAGCAGAATTGAATTAATCAATATGGTATGGAAGGCCAACAACCTGAAAGGATACGTTACCGAAATGGAAGCCACTGCTATGCTGAAGCTTGCCAAAGATTGGAACGTACAAAAAGAATTAATTGAGCTTGTGCTGAAATAAGGTTTTACAAACTCATCATGTCTTTGAATTTCGCGGCTTGTCTGCGACTTACTTCAACCTTATCTCCACCTTTAAGTTTCACCATCAACCCACCATTAAACCAGGGCTCAATACTTTCTACCCAACTTAGGTTAATGATATGTTTACGGCTTGCCCTGAAAAAGGCACGTTCGTCAAGTTTCTCATCCAGCGCATTTAAAGATTTATGGATCATGGGGCGATTGGAATCGAAATAGACCTTTATATAGTTTCCATCGGATTCGAACAAGCGAATGTTGTTCAACCCAACAAACCAGCAACGGTCGCCATCTTTTACAAATACCTGATCATCCAATCCCAATTTCTTATCACTTCCGCTGTGGGCAGAATTTTTTGCCCGAACCTTATCCGCCAATTTCGCAGTGGTTTCAGCGAGGCGTTCTGCCTGAATCGGTTTCATCAGATAATCCAGTGCGTTTACCTCAAATGCCTTGATGGCAAATTCATCGTACGCGGTAGTGAACACAACAAGCGGGACATAATCCAGCATTTCCAATAATTCAAAACCGGTTTTGCCAGGCATTTGAATATCCAGAAAAAGTATATCGGGATTTAACTCATTCACCAGTTGGTTTGCTTCCTCAGCATTGGCCGCTTCTCCAATTACCTCCACCAATGGATGTTCTTCCAACAACTTGATCAACTCCTTGCGCGCGAGGCGCTCATCATCAACGATTAATGCTCTCATAAGAACTTGCTTGCGGTAAAATTATTTCTGTTAGTACAAAGTTATCTTTTTCATTCACAATTCGGAAGGAAGCGCGATCACCGTATAATAGTTTTAAGCGCTGCTGCGTGTTTTTGAGCCCCAGCCCTTTCGAACTCCTTTTTACACCATTTACCATGTGGCCACTGTTGCGGATATGGATCTTCAACTGGTCATTTTGTGTGTAGGTTTTTACCTGGATCAACCCTCCTTTGGTCAGCTTGGAGATGCCGTGTTTGATCCCATTCTCAACTATGGTTTGGATCATGAGCGGAGGAACAAAATAATTAGCGGATTCCGGGTGGATATCAAATTCAATTTTCAAACGCTCTTCAAAACGTATACTCTCCAACCCCAGATAATCTTTTACCACCCGCAGTTCATCATCAAATTTTGTCAATCCTTTTTTGCCTTGCGATAACGAACTTCGCAACAGGTTTGCCAATTGGTTGATCGCTTCTTTTGATTTTGGGGGATTCTCATCGATCAATGCACGAATACTATTCAATGCATTGAAAATAAAATGCGGGTTTAATTGGGATCGAAGGTTGTTCAATTCAATTTGAACCATAGAAGCTTCGTATTTCAAAGAAGAGTTATACCGTTCGAAATAATGATAGGTGAAGTAAAGAACAGACCAAACGAAAAAAATAATGGCGTACAGAAAAGCTTGCCCTGAAATTTGCTCAAGGCTAAAGGCAACCTTCATATCGAAGGTCAAGCCCAACCCCAGGCTCAAGGGTATTTTTAGAAAATAAACCATTAAGCCAAGAAAAAAAACACTGGCAACTATTCTTGGGATGAGCCGCGACATGTTGAGCGACAACCATTTCCAATGCACTAATAAATCCCGGAATAAATGCGTGGCCAACAAACACAACAAAGCATCGATCAATAAAAAAATTATCCTCTTGGGGCTTACATTACCGGTGGCTACAAGCCCGAAAATAATTTGAAGGAAGGCATAGAGCATCCATCCCCCAATTTGCAACATCCAATATAGTCGGTGTTTGGTAACCATGAATCACCAATACTAGTAAATAATAAATTAGTTAACAGGTGCTTTTACTTGAATGGATTCCAGCGTACACGAAAGCCCCTTATAATTTGAATTGGAGCAAGTACAAGAAGAGAATCCCTGAAGCAATAATCAATGCCCAGGTAATCACAACCAGCAGCTTCTTATACGCTATCAGCCTGGGCTCCGCTGTCGCTGCATTGAAAACAAAAGAAAGGCCGGCTACCATATACAGCGAAGACTCCAAATAATCATTGTTTATAAAAATCTGGTATCCTCCAAAAATGATAAAAATCAACCCGAATAAATATTGTCTGTTAATAGCACCCATTTCGTTTTTCGATCAAAGATAATGGCTAATTCAATTCTGCGAGTAGAAATTTGCCGGTATAGCTTTCCTTTACTTTAGCAACATCCTCTGGTGTTCCGCTGGCGATGATCATCCCTCCTTTTTCACCACCTTCAGGACCCAAGTCTACAACATAATCCGCTGATTTAATTACATCCATATTGTGTTCAATTACCAACACTGTGTTGCCTTTGTCTACTAATTTTTGCAACACATCAAGCAAGTGGCTGATGTCCTGAAAATGCAAACCTGTTGTTGGTTCATCAAGGATATAAAAAGTTTTTCCGGTATCGCGCTTCGAAAGTTCAGTTGCGAGTTTTACACGCTGTGCTTCACCGCCCGATAAAGTTGTAGCATGTTGGCCTAATGAGATATACCCTAATCCAACTTCATTCAACGTTTCAATTTTTCTAAGAATGCGGGGTTGGTTTTCAAAAAAAGCTACAGCCTCTTCAACGGTCATAGACAATACATCCGCAATTGATTTTCCTTTAAAGCGTACTTCAAGCGTTTCGCGATTGTAGCGTTTTGCTTTACACGTTTCGCATGGAATATGAATGTCGGGCAAGAATTCCATTTCAATCAAACGCAACCCTGCACCTTCACATGTTTCACATCTTCCTCCTTTTACATTGAATGAAAACCTACCGGGTTTGTATCCCCTGATTTTTGATTCAGGAAGTTGGGCAAACAGATCACGGATTTCTGTAAAGACTCCGGTATACGTTGCCGGATTGGATCGAGGTGTTCTACCAATTGGCGACTGATCTACTTCAATTACTTTGTCAATGTTTTCTAAACCGGTAATGCTTTTGTATGGCATCGGCTCTGTACGTGAACGATAGCAGTGCTTGTTTAAAATCGGGAACAACGTTTCATGGATCAAGGTTGACTTACCACTTCCTGAAACCCCGGTGATACAGGTGAACACCCCCATCGGGATAGTAAGGGTTACGTTCTTTAAGTTATTGCCCGTTGCATTTTTGAGCACCAACTTCTCCCCTGTTCCTTTTCTTCTTTCTTTGGAATAGGCAATTCCTAATTTGCCATTCAGGTATTGTGCCGTTAGCCCCTTGTCTTTTAAAAAATTCTCGGGAATACCTTCCGCTACCACTTGCCCACCGTGGCGCCCAGCACCGGGACCGATATCCAAAATGTAATCTGATTCGATCATCATTTCCTTATCGTGTTCCACAACAATGACAGAATTGCCCAAATCGCGAAGGTCTTTCAATGCTTTGATCAACTTTACATTGTCGCGTGCATGCAAACCAATACTCGGTTCATCAAGAATGTACAACACCCCAACAAGTTGTGTTCCGATTTGCGTGGCCAGTCGAATGCGTTGTGCTTCCCCTCCGCTTAATGTTTTCAGCGGACGATTGAGGTGCAGATAATCTAATCCAACATCCAACAAAAAATTAATACGCTTGCGAATTTCTTTCAACACTTCCGCTGCAATCAGGTTTTGCTTTTCCGAAAGTCTAGACTCGAGTCCTTCGAACCAATGACTAAGTTGATTGATATCAAGCCTTGCCAGATCAGCAATATTTTCTTTATCAATTTTGAAATGAAGTGATTCTTTTTTTAATCGGGCACCATCACATTCACTGCACGTTCTGATAATCATAAAATCAGCAACCCATTTCCGAATGGCCTCAGAGCCTTCATCTTTTTGCTTTTGCAGAAAATTGATAATCCCTTCAAACTTGGTATTCCACTCCGTACCCGGATATTTTACCGAACTTACCGCCACCGGTTCATCATCACCATATAAAAGTATGTGAAGAGTTTTCTCTGGAATATTTTTGATCGGTGTTGTGAGCGAAAGCTTGCTCCGCTTTAAGATCGCCTGGATTTTTTTGAAGATCCAGATATCGCGGTATTCCCCAAGTGGCAATATTCCACCACGACTAATACTCAACTCCATATCAGGAATAACAGACTCTTCGGTTATTTCTTCAGTCTGACCAAGTCCATTGCACACCGGGCATGCACCATAGGGAGAATTGAAAGAGAAATTGTTGGGTGCCGGCTCATCATATGACAACCCTGTTTTTGGATCCATCAATGTTTTTGAAAAATGGTGTACATCACCTTTTTCGGTGAGCGCCATCATTACACCTTTGCCTTCCTTTAATGCTTTGGCTACAGATTGTCCGATGCGATAGCGATCTTTTTCATTCGCCACAATCCGATCAACGACTACTTCAATGTCGTGAATCTTATAGCGGTCAACCTGCATTTTTGGTTTGATGTCCAGCAACTCGCCATCCACACGAACTTTCGTGAATCCAGATTTTCTTATCTGAACAAACAGCTCCCGGTAATGTCCTTTTCTTCCTTTGATGACCGGGGCCAATAATGTTAATTTCTGCTCCTTGAAATTTGAGAGGATGGCATCCAAAATCTGATCTTCTGATTGGCGCACCATTCGTTCCCCCGATAAATACGAAAATGCTTCGCCCGCACGGGCAAAAAGCAACCGCATAAAGTCATAGATTTCAGTAATCGTACCCACTGTAGACCTTGGATTTCGGGACGTGGTCTTTTGTTCAATCGAAATCACCGGGCTCAGCCCATTGATCTTATCAACATTAGGACGTTCCAGGTTTCCAATAAAGCTTCGGGCATAGGCCGAAAAGCTTTCCATATACCTGCGCTGGCCTTCGGCATAAATAGTATCAAACGCCAGTGAGGACTTGCCGCTGCCGCTAATACCGGTGATCACAATCAGTTGGTTGCGGGGAAACGAAACGGATATATTTTTAAGATTATGTTCCCGGGCACCAATCACTTCGATGAAGTCGTGACTGATGACATCCGGTTTTTTCTTCTTTCTGGTTGTTGAGGGCATTTACTTTGCGTGGATCAAAAAGGAATACAAAAATGGGCAAGTAATTGTTCTTACCAAATGGAAAAAAAAGAATACGTTTTAAACCTTTTCAGGTGTTACAAGTCAAAGCGGACATAATTGGAACTATTAAAACAATAGATATGAAAATCAAGCAATTATTATTCGTAAGTACACTGACTTTATTTATTGGCCTGGCCGGAAATGCAACTGCCCAGGAGGCAAGGCAAAACCACAGGCAAAAACATTTAGAAAGGAAGGAAACCGTGAATACTAATAAATTGGAGCGTATTTCCGAGCGAAACCCAAATGGAGTAGGGCGTAAGGATAACCGGGTGGATCGTAGAGGCAAACGGATCGATAGAAAAAAGGAGCGGACGGATAGGAGGGTGAAGAGGAGAAGAGGAGATAATTAATGTTCCGAATTGAGTTAGGAATGTGGTATCAAAGGCTAGCGGTGCCTTTTTTCTTAATTTACAAGATCAATGAGGTAGTGATAAATTGTAAGACTGGATTGTTTAATTCGGGAATTGACAGAATACCATTTTTCTACAGTATCAAATGTATCAGAATGAACAAGTAATTCTTTTGCATTCTTCCAATCTAAATCGGCAGGGGCTTTAGCAGCTTGTGCAGTTATCCAGCTATTAATCTTAGTCACCCATTCTGAGCATTGATTGCTTTGCACATATCCAAGCATGCCACAAGTAGATAACCGAGCACCATGATGATTTCTTTTGAATCGTTCAATACCTCCGCGTTCTCCATAAACATACTCACTATTATTAGATGACCCGGAGAGCCGCTTGGCTTCAAATTCAATTATTGGAAAGCTTGGCGTGCATTTGCTCGAAACAACTACACCTAAATCAGTTTCTTTGCGTGAATCAGGTTGTGGGGGATTCTTAACAAATTTATATGGTATAAAGCCATCCTCTTTTTCATCTAATAAAGAGTTGAAATAATTGACGAGATGATAGGTGATAGCATTTTCATCTCCAGAAAGATCAGGAACAGAAAAGTAATATTGGCGAAACCCTGAAATGTTATCATCTACAAATTTCAACAAGGTAATAACCGAATGATTGACAGTGCCTTACAAACTGTGTAAGTGCTGGGTAACGACAAATTAACTGCGTAAAGGGTTATAACCTGCATCGCTCTTCGAATATAGTTAAAAATTGATTTACGATGAGGGGCCAATTGCGTGCTGTCATTGTCCACTTCT
>JBGTGG010000406.1:0-4328 GCA_041746855.1 Cyclobacteriaceae bacterium
CCCAACCCAATTTGCAAATCACTTGTCAATCGATTTGACTTTTTAAAAATTCTTCTTATCCATCGATCCAACCGATGCACATTTTGAATTCCTAGTCTCCTGGAAATAAAATTCAACACAGTAAAAGCAAGGCCGCCATGACTCCGGTCAAAAAAAACTCCTCCTCCTCCATTAACAATCAAGTCATAGTTCGCTTTTTTAGTCCAATCAGTTAGCTCGGCCTCACATTTAATAATAGTAAGGATATAATGATTGTAATTGGGCTGCCGATTGAATCCTGAAAGTCTTTCGTTGAAGTTACTGAAGATTGAAATTTTTGCCTGTGGAAAATAGGATTGCAACAATCGATAGGCAACCAACATCAACAAGTCATCGCCAAAATTTCCAAAACCATAATATCCTTTCAGTAGAATTTTTTCAATACTATTCCTTTGCAACTTCATTCTATTCAGTGCCTCCATTTTTCTTTCTATAAATACAATGGATATGGGGCGCTAAAATCCGCTTATTATTAGAATCAAACTTGTGCACAAATCCACTTTCGGCAACATCGGGGGTGGGAACAATTTCAAACCTGGAAAATGCACGGGTATCCTCAAATCGAAAATTACTATTGTAAATGATTAGTAAACCACCATTTTCCAATTGATCAACCAGTTTCAAAACCGCTTCTTGATATTTCACAAAAGGATAAATCTGACTACAATCTTCCTTGTCCTTGGTGTTCTCCCATCGGCACAATACCGATAAGCAAAAAATTGCAGTATATTTTCCTTCCCGCATTATGTTCTCATCGGTACTTAGCAGGAATTTTATTTTACTATCGCTATTTTTCTCCCGGGCTTCTTTTAAATTATTTTTATTAATGTCAACACCGATAATGGTTGCTGTCGGGAAATGCTTCCGTAAGGTAAAGCACTCTTCTCCAGTTGAACATCCATATGATAGTACGCTAACTGAATCTCCATTCAGTGCCTTCAGTGCTTCCGCTGCATAGCGGAACAATTCAGGATATCTATGTTCAGCCGTTGTGGAAGTCAGCTGGTGTTGACCCTTATAGAAACTTCTGATAAATTGCTTAAACTTATTTAGCCGGATTTCTACCAATCCCGAAATTGCATTTATAATCTTTCTCCACATACCCTTAATCATATAGTAATGCCATTAATGAAAACAATAAGTGCAAAACAAAGCACTATTAGTATAACATCCCGATACAACCGCAAGGGATTAAGATCCACAATTTTAAAAACATAAAAAAGGGATACTGCATAATAAAGCATACTGGCTAAGCAATAGCCAATAAGTGAAAGTACAACATCTTGATAGAGTATTCCTAAAAAAAGTCCACCAGCTTTTACGATCGTGAAAATGACATTCAAAGTGAAATTTAAGCGCTCTTTTTGAAGAATTCTAAACAATACGGATAGTGGCAAAAATACTACGCTTAGTATCGCACTAATAGCGATAAAGGAGGCAAAGTACCCCGCATTCGTCCATGTCTCTCCCAAAATTAATGTAAACAACCATTCGCTTAGTAAGGAAAATATTACAAGAGGTACCAACCCTGTAATAAATAATTTTTTGTAGAGGTTGAACACAAAGGAACTAAGTTCTTTTGGGGAATTCTGTTTTAGTTCTGCTGCTTTTTGCAAAAAAACAGTGGTGGACGAATTAATTAAGATGCTCAACGGCATAAATACCAAACTATTGGCAAGGGCAAACATTCCCACAAATGCATTTTCAAAATAGATAGCAAACAAATAAATAGGTAATTGGCTTCCAAAATTATTGATAATACTACCGGGAGTTACATAAAAAGGATAGCTTCTAAACTTCTTGAAAACTGCAAGGAGGTTATGCACCCTAATGTCTTTAAAAATTCGCCTGGCCGAGGTGCGAATTTCCCGGGTAATCTTAACGGCTGACTCAAAGGGATATACCAATAAATTGCCTACAATCATTCCCACAACGGTTGGGTGAATGAGACCCCATCCTAATGTAAGCCCCTTACTCCCAACAACTGAAAATATTTTAGCTTTTGCGCCTCGACCAAACTCCTTATTGTAAATATTCCATCCCAGCAAAAGATTGTCTATCCCCATAAAAAAAAATTGGAGCGGTATTAAGTAGGCAAAGGGCAAAAGCTCTAATGAATCAAAGAGCTGAAGAAATTCAAAACGAAAAAAGGCAATGAGTATCAGCAAAGAAACTGTACCCATAGTAATTACTCCCACAGTGATTACAATTAAGCCATCAAATTCCTTTTGAGTTTCTGACGCCACAAACCCGAAAGGAAACTGAAGGGTTGACAATGGAGATAGTGTTGTAACAATTGCTATGAAAAGTGCAAATACCCCATATACCTCAGGTCCATATATTCGGGCTATAAACGGTGTAAAACAAAAGCCTAGCGCCATGGAAACCGCATTCCCCGAAAATGTGAGTAGCAAATTTTGACTAAATGATCCCTTTGTCTTCAACCCAGACACGAAAGGTTCCAAAAAATGGAACAACCTAGAATTCATATGGTAGGGTTTTTTTGCTCACAAAATTCAAACTTCGTGAAAAAAAATAACTTTAGTTGATTCCATACCATCCCGTTAATACCGAAAGAATTCGATCAGCTCTTCACCTCTTCACGTTGGATCATAGAATAATCAGCCAATCCGTTTACCTTTGTACCATTAGCGTGTCCATGCTCGAATATTCTATAAAACCCAGCAAAACCTTTACGGGAGCTCATTCAAACCTTCACTCTTTCCTGACAGATCAGGAAGAAAATATTGATTGGGATACCGTTCATTCATTTGGCGATGAGTGGGAAAAATTTCACTCATTCGAAGAAACTGAAATACAAAAAATTGGGGATGATTATTTCGACCTAGTAGATACTACTATAATAAATCACAATACCCTAGCCCTGGATGTCGGGTGCGGAAGTGGCAGGTGGGCACGCTATCTTGCCAATCGGGTTCATTCTATCGAAGCCATCGATCCAAGCGAAGCAGTTTTTACTGCCAATGCCTACTTGAAAGACAAAGAAAATGTAAGAGTAACACAAGCCAGTGTTAACAATATTCCTTTCGACAATGAAAGTTTCGATTTCGTATACAGTCTGGGGGTCCTGCATCATTTACCAGACACTTCTTTGGCTATTGAGAACTGTTTGAAAAAACTTAAATCAGGTGGCTGGATTCTACTGTACCTCTATTACAATCTTGACAACCGCGGTTGGTTTTACAAAGCAATCTTCCACCTCTCTTCAATTGGGAGATATAGTATATCTAAACTTCCCAGTTGGTTAAAACACTTTAGTTGTGACCTTATTGCCCTATTTATTTATTTCCCCTTTGTTATAGTGAGTAGGTTGGTAAGCCATTTCTCAGAAAACCTGGCCGATAAAATCCCCTTGACCTATTATCGAAAAACCTCTTTTCGAATCATGCGCAATGATGCCCTCGATCGTTTCGGAACTCCGCTCGAAAAGCGATTTTCTAAAAAAGAGATCAGGGAAATGCTAATGAAAACAGGAATGCACGACATACGTTTTTCCGATAATAGACCCTATTGGCATGTCATCGCACAAAAACCATAAGACGATTAGTTTTTTGGTTCCATACCCTATTGGCATCTCCCCAGGGCAGCGTTTTCGGTTCGAGCAATATCTTGAAGTTTTGACGGATAAAGGGTATTCTATTTCCATTCTTCCTTTTTTCAAAAAGCCCCAACTAAACCAGACAAAAAACCCCTTTGTCATTTTAAAAATCCTCTCCGGTTTTGTCAATCGATTTCGTCACCTTTTTACAGTCGCAAAATCTGATTTCGTTTTCATCTTTAGAGAAAGCTGTCCGATTGGCCCTCCCATTTTTGAATGGATCTGTTGCAAATTATTACGCAAGAAAATTATTTATGATTTTGATGATGCAATTTGGGCAAGCGATGTAACCAACGAATCACGATTTCAAAGGTTCCTGCGGTGGCGAAGTAAAGTATCAACCATTTGCAAATGGAGTTATAAGGTGAGTTGTGGAAACGAATACCTACGGCAATTTGCTTTGAATTTCAATACATCAGTTTTGCTAAACCCCACTACCATTGATACGAAGAGCGTACATAATCCAGCACTTCATGTATCGGATAAAAATCAGCATCACTTCATCATTGGTTGGACAGGATCTTACTCCACATTGAAATACCTAAACAGATTAGAAAGTGTACTAAAAAAAATACAAGATAAATACCCGCATGTTTTCTTGTTGGTAATCGCTGACAAGCAACCAGCATTAAATTCACCCAATATACTTTTCGAGCCCTGGTCAGTAAAT
>JBGTGG010000407.1:0-9401 GCA_041746855.1 Cyclobacteriaceae bacterium
TTTCGAGGGAAAGATATTTTCCGTACCTTTGCAATTGGGCAAAATCAAATAATTGGAAAAGATAATGGCTGAAGTAACCTGCTCCTTTTGTGGTAGAAATAAGAAGGATGTAGACCTGATGATCTCAGGGATCCATGCGCATATTTGTGATAAGTGTGTGACGCAAGCCAACCAAATCCTTTCCGAAGAAAAGAAGAGCAAACAGGAGCCTGGCGCATCCCCAAATTTCAAACTGATCAAACCTAAAGAAATCAAGAAGTTTCTGGATGAGTATGTGATTGGTCAAGATGAGGCCAAGAAAATAATTTCTGTTGCCGTTTACAATCACTTCAAGCGCCTGACACAACGCGCCCCCGATAATGATGTGACGATTGAAAAATCAAATATCATTATGGTTGGTGAAACCGGTACAGGGAAAACCTACCTGGCGCGTACACTTGCCAAGTTATTGCAAGTTCCTTTTTGTATAGCAGACGCCACCGTACTTACGGAGGCTGGATATGTAGGCGAAGATGTGGAAAGCATATTAACGCGCTTGCTCCAGGCTGCAGATTATAATGTAGAAGCAGCAGAAAGAGGAATCGTTTATATTGATGAGATTGATAAAATTGCCCGCAAATCGGATAACCCCTCAATCACACGTGATGTAAGTGGGGAAGGTGTTCAACAAGCATTATTGAAATTGCTGGAAGGAACTTCTGTTAACGTTCCCCCGCAAGGAGGACGTAAGCATCCTGACCAGAAAATGATTTCAGTTAACACCGAAAATATTCTATTTATATGCGGTGGTGCTTTTGAAGGCATTTCAAGGATTATTGGAAATAGATTAAACACCCGACCATTGGGTTTTGCTTCAGCACAGGATGGTAGCGCTTCTGCGCTTGATAAAGACAACCTGCTGCGCTATGTAACTGCGCAAGACTTAAAGAATTTTGGATTGATTCCTGAATTGATTGGTCGTCTTCCTGTCGTTTCATTTCTAAATCCATTAGATCATACCGCGCTAAAGCAAATTCTTACTGATCCAAAAAATGCGCTTGTCAAGCAATACAAGAAATTGTTTGAGATGGAAGATGTGGAATTAGAGTTTAAAGATGGCGCATTGGATTTTATCGTAGAGAAAGCTCTTGAGTTCAAACTTGGTGCGCGGGGCCTTCGTGGTATTTGTGAAACCATTGTGAATGATGCCATGTTCGAAATGCCCAGCGAAAAAAATACCGAGCGACTAGTTATTAATCGGGCATACGCGGAAGAGAAATTTAGTAAGTCGCATTTCAGTAAACTGAAAGTAGCTTAACTTTCCTTTCGCAGATACTTCAGCATTAATTCAGCAGTGTTTTCAGAAGCAGAACCTCCTGCATCTAACGTGTTGTATACATTTTCGTATTCTGAAAGAATCCGTGATCGGTTTTCTGGATTGATTAGTTGATCTAACTCACTTGTAATCCTTTCAACATTAACATCCTTTTGGATGAGTTCCTTTACTACTTCTTTATCGGCAATTAAGTTTACTAACGAGATGAAGGGAACACGAATAACAAGTTTGGCCAGAAAATAAGAGATTGGAGTTGTTTTATAAACTACCACTTGCGGAACTCTAAATAATGCAGTTTCCAAGGTTGCCGTTCCTGAGGTTACAATTGCTGCTGATGCAATCCCGAGTAAATTGTATTGCTCATCATTCACAAAACTTACATTCGGAGTATTCTCGAACGAAGCATACGCTGCTGTTTTCATATTATTCACCTTCGCCACAATAAAATGATAGTGTACATTTCTATTGGCCACTTCATTTAATATTGGAATCATCATCATTAATTCCTGCTGTCGACTTCCTGGTAGCAGGGCAATTATCGTTTTGTCTTTTGGAATGCTGTGCCTTTCAAGGAAAGAGGGATCGGTTTCGTGCTTTCGAATGGCATCCAATACCGGATTCCCAACATAGTCCACATCCCAATTGTACTTTTTATAAAAGTCAACTTCAAAAGGAAGAATCACGAACATCTTGGTGACATTCTTTTTTAGCATGAGCGCTCTTCGTTGTCGCCATGCCCATACTTTGGGGGAAATATAATAATAGACTTTCCGCTTAGTTTCAGTGGCGAACTTGGCTACTCTGCGATTGAAACCTGCGTAATCAATCAGAATGATAACATCAGGATTAAATGATTTGATGTCTTCCTTGCACTTTTTTAAGTATCCAGTTATCGTCCATAAGTTGGATACGACTTCTACAAACCCCATGAATGCCATTTGATTATAATGGATCATAATTTCCACACCAGCGTTGGCCATCTCATCGCCACCGAAGCCCCGAAAAACAGCCTTGGGATCTCGTTTTAAAATAGAACGAACAAGGTTGCCACCATGTAGATCACCGGAGCGCTCACCTGCTATAATGTAATATCGCACAAGACGAAGATGGTGTTATTCACCGAAATATTCAACATAATTGCGCGGGGTTTCATAAAGCCGAATAGAATGAAGTTTCCCTCGGGTGGTTACGGAAGGAAGATGCTTGTCTAAAACCTTCCAGATTTCGACAATTAAATTTTCACAACTGGCCATTTTCCCGGCCATAAAATCAACATCCAGATTAATATTTTTGTGATCAAGCTTTTCAATTACCTCGGCACGAATCATCGTGCTTAATTTTTTAAGGTCCGCTACAAACCCTGTCTCCGGATCAGGTATCCCTTTGATCGTAACAATCAGCTCAAAATTATGACCATGCCAGTTGGCATTAGCGCATGGCCCAAAAACTTCACTATTTTTTTCTTTACTCCATTGGTCGTTATAGAGCTTATGCGCTGCGTTGAAATGTTCTTTGCGGGAGATGTAGAGCATTTATAAAGAGGTGTGATTGATACTCACAATATTAACTGAGATTTATTTAAAAAAGAAGCCACCTTTTTCGGGTGGCTTCCTAGGAACTCGTCTAAAACTAGATAGATTTTATTTGCTAAGGGACGATGAATTCAAAACTATAAGAATCACCAAAATCGCCAGTGGTCCCACCTAAAACAGTTCCATCAGAGAGCTTAAGTGTGAAGGAACCATCAGCAGGAAAACTTAATCCATCCCCGAAATCATCATAGACAGTCAACGTATAATCACCAGGAACAATACAGAATTTCTCAATAGCGCTAGCTAGTCCATCTGAGTACTTGCCCAGCGCAGCTGACTTAATTGTAACGCCATTACTATTTTTAATCTCCCACGAAATTTCACTAGCATAACCATCGAATGCAAACTCCAAAATAACATTAGGATCTAAACAAAGTCCGCTAATATTGACTCTAATACCCGGGCCTGCAATCATGGAGCCTATTGGTTCAACTTTCAGTAAAAGGAATGCATCGATGAACGATGCATCAATAGTTGCGTCTACAGTAAATGTACCAACATTGGTATTAGCTGGAATAACAACACTTGCTGGTATCGTATAATTTGCGGGGTTTACTGTAGATGAAGGATCTACCACCAACGAAAACGTTCTGTCAGAACCTGTTTTCGTTGTAGTGTATACTTTGACTTCAACACTTTTTGTACCAGGCATGGGAACTGCAAGTCCTGCTGTAGCCCCCTGAAAAGATATATAATCCGCTCTTTCCAGTTCCTCCGTACAAGCAGTAATAACCAAAGCAGCTACTACAAACAAGGTAATAATTTTAATATACTTTATCATACTTAGCATCTTTTAAAGTTAATTACTTGTTACCCTCGCTGAGAAGAGGATTGTTTTGAATTTCGTTCTGAGGTATACTGTAAGTCAGTCTCGGATCATCATAGGGTAGTGTGATGTTCGGTGAGAACACCCAATTAGACCCGCGCACCATGTCGAATTTGTTGCGTTTCATAGCCAAGTATGTTTTTCCTTCACCCCAAAGCTCAATTCGGGTCTGCAAATAAATTTCTTGCTGCAGGGCATTACTGCTCAACCCATCAATGTATGATGTATCTGGAATACGAGCCGCTAGCAATTCCTTGAGGCGTGTACGGGCTGTACCTTCATCGCCACTACGGGCAGCTACTTCAGCACATAGTAAATACACTTCGTCTATCCTCATATAAATATAATCGGTAAGAATAAAGCGCTGCTGGGCTTGTACCCTGGCTGGATCAAAGAATTTTCTAAACGGGATCAAATTAAAAGTACCCGCACCCGCATTGAATTGTGTCTTTCTGATATCATCAGCAGGAATCTGTGCATAGAGGGCGTTGTCAATTGCTTTCACATCACCAAAAGCTGCATAGCTGTAAGTATAGTAATCGATTTGTCCCCACCAGGAAATCAAGTTCAAACCTTGATCCGAAGTCAAATCCATACCCCACATCCAACTTGGAGTACTCAAATTGTTAAACCCACTTCCAACACCTGGGTGAGCAAGTTGTTCGGTAGTAGTCAAAGGAAAGCCTGCTGTATTAATTACCTCGTTGGTCATATCTTTAGCACGCTGCAAGTCGTTGCCTTGAGCTCTGTAGGCCAGAGCATACGCTAAAATTACTTTAGCAATATTGGCATCTACCTCTGTTTTTGAAGGGCGAACATAGCCGTCCATCAAGGTAATCCCCTCTTCCAAATCTTTGACAATCAAATCAAACACATCAGCAGTAGAGCTCTTCGCCTGGTTTTGCTGTAGTGTATTGGTGTAGATGGGCAATATTTCTTGTGTTGCATCATACTCTATCGAGAACAACTGTGTAAGATAAAAATACGAGTGAGCGCGCATAGTTTTTGCCTGACCCATTACATACTTATTCTCTGCCAATTCAGGAGTAACATCTTGTCCACCCAATCCATCAATAACGGTATTTGCCGAACGAATGATACGATAGTAATAGCGCCACGGTTGATAGTGGAGACCCGTTGATGTGAAATCGTTCATCAACGTAAGCTGAGTAATGTCACGATACCATCCATATGTATTTACGGAAAGCGCCATATTACCGCTGAGCATATCCAGTTCAATGTCATATCCCTTTTGGCCAAAATCATCATGTCCAGTTGTACCTCCGGTTCCGGTTTGATACATTAAGCTATAGATACCTGCCATACTACCCGCTATTACTTCGGGGTTTAAAGCAGCAGCCTCAGATACCTGAGCTTGGGTAAGAAATTGTGTCGGTTCCTTCTCAAGGAAGTCATCGCCACAACTTACCGCAAACAATGTCAGTAAAGACATTGCCGTATATTTAATAATGCTTTTCATATTCATCGATTTTCTTGTTAATTAAAATGTTGCTCTCAAACCAGCAGTAATAGTAGTTAGCGGTGAATACCGATATGTACTAGCAGCACCTGATTCACTTGTAGAGGGGTTAAATCCTCTTCTTGCGCTTGCCAAGAAAAGATTATCACCCGACACCCACACATTCACTCCCTTTACAAAGAGGTTGTTCAATAAGCTTTGAGGAACGGCATATCCAAGTTTCACATTGTTCAACCCTAAGTAGTCATTCCTAACAAGCCAACGCGTTGAGCCAGAGGCAACGTTTACATCCAATCCTTCTGTCAAACGAGGAACATCCGTGATATCACCCGGTTGCTGCCATCTGCCATGGATATCTTTGTGCCAGTTGTTGTTGAGTGCCGTAACGTTGTTCATTAAACTGGCATATGCCCCGTCATTGGCATAACCACCGATGCTGTAGACGAACTGTACACCAAAGTCAAAGCCTTTGTATCTCGCACTCAATCGGAAGCCCCCTCTTAGCTTAGGCATAGCTGATTTGCCTACAAAATTTAAGGTAGCTTCAGAGTATGTTTTGGTAACTGTCCTTTTCAAGTTCAACGCATCGGCCTCAGCTTCAGTAAGCCCAGTTGTATACTGAACCATATCGGTAATAGCTTCACCTGCATCCAATACGCCATTGTCATTCAAATCATTATATGATCGATACCACATACCTCGGCCATCTGCTGGGTCAACTCCCGCCCATTCGTACATGTAATAATCAAAAATAGAGCGCCCCTTTGCCCAACCATAAGGATTGTTAGAGGTATCAATAGGTTTAGGCAAACCTGTAGCCGGATCAATAGGCATTGTTTTGATTTCGTTTGTGTTGAATGCACCGTTCACACTAAGATCAAGTTTGAACTCACCCTTTTCAAGAATGTGGCCTGTCAAATCAAACTCTAAACCCTTATTCAGCAACACGCCATCGTTCACTTGGATTATGGCAATACCCAATGAAGGACCTACCCTGCGATCGAAGATTAGGTTATCGGTTGTCTTATGATAATAATCAACCAAACCTTCAATTCTTCCATTTAACAACTCAAATTCAAGGCCTGCTTGCCACATTCTTGCTGTTTCCCAGGTAAGATCAGGTTGACCATTGTCTCTTGGAGTAAGGGAGAAATTATCATTTAAATTAGCAATGTCAAATGTATTGACGCCAGGATAGAAGCCTACACCTGCCTGATCACCCGTGATACCGTAGCTTCCTTTTACTTTCAGGTGGTTAACAATGTTTGAAGGCACAGCTGAAAAGAACGATTCTCTGCTAAGAATCCACGCAGCACCTACAGAACCGAAAGTACCCCATTTGTCATCTACGAAACGAGAAGATCCATCGCGTCTGATCGACCCTGTAAAGAAGTAGCGTTGATTAAAGTTATAATTTACCTGTGTAAAATAACTTTCTAATGAAGAACCATTTCTATACCCAAAAGGCGGGCTGCTAACGATGATGAAGTTGTTGAAATCATCTATATCCGGGTGAACCGATTTTCTTTTAGAAGCTCCATTTATTTTAAAGGTATAGTCGTTCGACTCATGAGCGGCCAACACCTCAACTGCGTGTTCTCCAAAATTCTTGTTGAACCTCAACATTTGAAGGAAGTTTTGTGTCAGGGCTTGAGTAACATTACGATTTAAGGTTCCTCCTGCTGTAGCTCCACCACCATAGAAAGGACTCGTCATGTTTGTGTTGTTGTTGTCAGCATACTGCACACCATAGCGAGCCTCAAATGTCAGATAATCAGTGAAATCAACGTTAAAAGCAACATTACCCACTACCTCATTGCTTGTTGTATTGATTTTTTGAATATGTGCATCGCCAATAGAATTGGTTCCTGTTCCAAAGCTTCTACCCATTTCACCATAATCATAAACGGATCCACCATAGTATGGATCAGGGATTTTATTGCCAAACTCATCTCTTAAGAATAAAGGATAGACTGAAGGAATGTTGTCAGCAAACCAGAAGATGCTACCCGAGTCCGAAGACTGTCCATTTCTATTTTGGTCTGACGAATTCAAAGCCACGTTAACTGAAGCTGAAAGCCAGTCGGTAACCTGATGCTTCAAATTGGTGCGAACATTGAAACGCGTATAGTTTGAGTTAATAATATAACCTACATCGTTCAAATAACCGAATGAAAGGTAATGTTGGCTCTTATCATTGCCACCCGAAAGGCGCACGTTTGCCTCGTGTCGCTGCGATGATTGAAAACCGTAGTCATTCCAGTTTTCAGGATTATACTTACGGGTAACCTCCGAACGAACCTGACCAGTCGCAGGATCAATCAATTGACTGCCATCCGTCACGTTCCACATATTGTAATGTCCGGCAGTTCCAAACGAATTCATCAATCGGGTGTTAGCGAACGCAACAGGATCTGCAGCGGGGGTAGCTTGATAAAGACCCCTGTTTCTCATACCTTCCCAGGTAAGTCCAATGTATTCTTCCGGTGACTTAATAACATCGTAACGGGGTAAACCATTGTAGTTGACACCAGCCTTGTATTCCACATCAATGGTAGATTTACCGCTCGAACCACCTTTTGTGCTAATCACAATAACTCCGTTTGAACCACGTGCACCGTAAATAGCAGTAGCCGTAGCATCTTTCAACACAGTATATGATGTGATATCATTAGGGCTGATGGAGTTCAACGAACTTGTATTTGTTAACGGTACACCATCCACTACATAAAGTGGGTCTCTGTTACCATTAACAGAACCAAAACCACGGATACGAATCGTAGAAACGGTACCAGGCTGACCCGAGGTATTGATTACAGTTACACCTGATACCTCACCAGCTAAAGCCTGTGAAATGTTGGTGAATGATTTTGTTTCAATGTTGGCCGATGTTATGCTTTTTGCACTACCTACAAATGCTTCCTTAGTGGTAACGCCATACCCTACAACCACAACTTCGCTTAATTGTGTTGCATCCGTTGCAAGCGAAACATCTACAACACTTCTATCCCCAACTGGAATTTCTTTCGACTCCAACCCAATAAATGTGAATAACAAAATTCCGCCAGTAGTGGGCACGGAAATTGAATACATTCCATTTGCATCGGTTGCCGTGCCGACCGTTGTTCCTTTCAGGATAACGTTTACGCCAGGCAGTGCCGATCCATCTTCTGTAGAGGTCACCTTCCCGGAAACTGTACGCTCTTGAGCCCATGAAATGCTTGAAATCATGAGAAGAGCAAAAATACTAACTAGTAGATTTTTCTTCATAGGATTATTTTAGGTTAATAATTAATAATTATTTGCGAATAAGGGGATAAATCAGAAATATAATTCCTTATTCAAAGAAATACTTTGTAAAAATACCACAAAAAGGGTTATTACAAAATTTTAAACTCAATCCTCCTGTTGAGCTGTCTACCCTCTTCAGTATCGTTAGACGAAATTGGCTTTGTTGAACCAAAACCCTTGGAAATGAGCCTGCTGATGGAGATTCCTGCCTTTTTAAGATAATCAATTACAGCTTCCGCTCGTTGGGTTGAAAGTTTCTGGTTGTAGGCTTCTGCTCCAACATTATCGGTATGGCCACTAATTTCAATACGAACTACTGGGTTTTCTTCCATAAACAAAATTACTTTCTGTAATTCTGAATTTGACGTGTTTTTTATCGTATATGAATCAAAGTCAAAGAAAATGTTATTCAATACCGCCACAGAACCTCTGGCCACTTTCACCAATTCAACATCTAGGGTGATGGGAGCAAAATCATCTACTTTTGAATAATTGAAGTTTAGGCTTTTAAACAAATACCCTTTCTTCCGAACGTATAAAGCGTACTCTGCACCTTGCGTCAGGGTCATTAGATAATATCCATTGATCGAATCAGATGAGACTTTGGAAATTACTTTGTTCTTTTCAATATCTATCAATTCAACAATTGCCTTTAATGGCAAACCTGAAGCCTTGTCGCGCACCACTCCTTTTATATAGTTTGTGCGAAACTTTAACTGGCTCTCCGCTGGAATATCCATCTCGTAAATCCTTCCGGCTGAAAATCCCTTGTCCGTAAACTCTTCATTAGAGTAATACCCCTTCTTTCCATCTGCAGTGATGAACAATGAAAACTGATCTAGGTGATTGTTAATAGGCCGCCCAACATTTACCGGTTGTGTCCAATTTTCTTCATCA
>JBGTGG010000408.1:0-4554 GCA_041746855.1 Cyclobacteriaceae bacterium
CCCAAAAATCCACTAAAACTGGTTTGTCAGAGTTGATGGTGGCGTCGAAGTTGCCATCATTAAGTTCAATTGCTTTGCCCATTGTATAAAATATTAAAGTATAAAAAAGATAAAAATTTCAAGTTATTCGGTCAACGCAAAGATATGGTAATTTGGTTCCAAGGGAAGTGGTTTCTGTTGGTTTTTATGAAAAACCGGTTGCCCTAAGTTGCGAAATGTTGTAAAAACTGAAACACTTAATGTTTATATTTCTAGTACCTGAAGGGTGAGAGAGCATTATTTGATAGTAATAAAGTTGCTCATATGAGCGTTTCCACATTTAAATCAAATAAGATGTACACCATAACTAACAGATAATATGAAACGAATTCCTCTTCTGCTATCCCTAACATTGGTAAATGTCTTTTCCTACTCTCAAGTTGAGGATACTACAAAAAACTCAAATCCAACTGCGCCATTGCCCGGACGAAACTATTTAACGGCCTGGAGCAATGGAGGGCAACCATTGGAAAGTTATGAAGTAAAGGACGGGAAAAACGTAACATTTAAAACAGTCGGTCATAGGAACATTGAAATTGTGGAAAAAATAATGGAACTGGAGGGTCTGGAATGTGAAGCCTTAAAAAAGAGGGATAGTATTCGGTTAATGACCTTATGGACGAGAGATTTCACACTGGATCAAACGGGATCAGTAGTTTCTAGCAAAGGAGGTATCCCGTATTACACTTCATTATACAGAATGGTAGTGGACATAACACCAATTGACAGTGTTACAGTCATTAGTACTGGAACAGAGTACCGACAACAAATTGGAGAATTCAATGTTGAAGATCAGCATGGAAAATTTTTTCACATTTGGTCTAAGCAACATGGAGTATGGAAATTGAGTGCGAAAAGATTTCCATAAAAAGACGGCTTTGTTTTACAGCATCGCTTCCACTTCCACATCGGCCAGCTTTCGCATATCTTTTACCAGATCATTGACCGGGTTGATCCGGTATTTGCGGGACATCAGTTCCAAATAAATTTTTTCTTTCTCGTCTGAGATTTTTAGGAACAAAGGAGTAGAGCCACTATGCAGTTGACAAACGTCTTCAATTTTCCCAATCAAATCGCGCGTAATTTCTTTTGATTGAATCCGAAGTTGCAACCCTTTGCTACGTTTTACACCAAGCTCATTTAACAAATCGATGTTTCGGATTTTGAATTCGAGATTTTGTTGACCCCAGTTATTTTTGATGACGGATCCTTCAATAAAAAGAAACCACCCAATGGACATGAAATTTTTAAACTTCAAATAATCTTCACCAAACATGATGAAGGTATAGCTTCCCCGATAGTCTTCCAGTGTAAACTTTCCAAACGGGCGACCGGTTTTGGTCATGCGGTGTTCGGTATGCGTTACAATTCCGCCCAGTTTCATTTCCCGGCCTTCTAAACTTTCAATATCGTTGAGTTGACTGCACGAACCGGTACAGAATGTTTCCAATTCAAACCTGAAATTATCCAACGGATGACCGGAGATATAAATACCAATTACTTCTTTCTCAAGATTGAGTTTTTCGATTTCGCTAAACGGTTCGATCGGGTCTATTTTTGGTTTCGGCATAGCTGTTCCGGAGCTTTCTCCAAAAAGGCTTACTTGTGCACTTAGTTCTTCTTGTTGAAGTTTGTTGGCATACTTGATTGCTTTTTCCAACAAACTGCTTTCACCATCATTCGCAAATACATATTGCCTGCGATGGATATCCGGGAAGCAATCAAAGGCACCCGACAATGCCAGGCATTCGTATGTTTTCTTGTTGACTGATCGTTGAATCACACGCTGTGAAAATTCAAAGATGTCTGTAAAGTGTCCGTTCTTTTCACGCTCTTCGATAATCGCTTCCACCGCTGCTTCACCAGCCCCTTTAATCGCGCCAAGTCCAAAACGTATTTCACCATTTTTATTCACTTCAAAAAACACACCGGATTCATTGATGTGCGGCCCGAGTACATTGATGCCCAGGTTTCTGCATTCTTCTATAAAGAATGTAACACTGTCTAAATTGTTCTGTGCATGTGTTAACACAGCCGCCATGTATTCGGCTGGATAATTTGCTTTCAAGTATGCGGTGTGATAGGCAATTAATGAATAACACGTGGAGTGAGATTTGTTGAAAGCGTATTGCGCAAACGCTTCCCAGTCCGTCCAGATTTTTTCACACGTTTCAGGATCATGATTTCGTTCTTTGCATCCATCGATAAACCGCCCTTTCATTTTATCAAGAACGGCTTTCTGCTTTTTACCCATCGCTTTCCGCAACACGTCCGCATCACCTTTGGAGAAGCCGGCAAGTTTTTGCGAAAGCAACATCACCTGCTCTTGGTAAACCGTAATTCCGTACGTCTCCGAAAGAAACTCTTCCATTTCGGGCAAGTCATACTTGATTGGTTCACGACCGTGCTTTCTATCTACGAAAAGTGGTATGTATTCCATTGGACCTGGTCGGTACAAGGCGTTCATTGCAATCAGGTCACCAAATTTATCGGGCTTGAGTGCACGCAAATATTTTTGCATGCCCACCGATTCAAACTGAAATGTTCCGGTAGTTTCACCTCGCTGGAACATTTCATAGGTTATCTGATCATCAAGCGGAATGCTGTCAATATCAATATCGATGTTTTTGCTTTTCTTAATATTCTTTACGGCCGTGTTGAGAACAGACAACGTTGTTAATCCCAGGAAGTCCATTTTCAACATGCCGGCACTTTCCACAACACTGTTGTCGAATTGCGTGACCAGCATGTCTGAATCTTTTGCGGTAGAAATTGGTAGCAGATTGGTTAAATCTTCCGGTGTGATAATGACCCCGCAGGCGTGGGTTCCCGTATTACGAACTGATCCTTCCAGAATCACCGCTTGTTTTAAAACTTCTGCTTTTAGATCGGTTCCTTTTTTAATGTCTGCAAGTTCTTTCACTTCTTTGAAAGCCATCTCCAACGAAGTACCCGGCCGTTCGGGAATAAGTTTTGCTAAAATGTTTGCCTCGCTTAAAGGAAGTTCCATCACACGCGCACAATCACGAATGGAAGATTTCGCTGCCATCGTTCCGTAAGTAATGATTTGTGCTACTTGTGATTTACCGTATTTTTCAATTACATATTTTAATACTTTATCGCGACCGGCATCATCAAAGTCAATATCAATATCGGGTAGTGATACACGGTCCGGATTTAAGAAACGCTCAAAAAGTAAATCGTACTTGATCGGATCAACATTGGTGATACCAATACAATAAGCAACGGCAGAGCCCGCTGCAGATCCACGACCGGGCCCTACGGAAACGCCCATCTCCCGTGCTTTCGAGGTGAAGTCCTGAACGATCAAAAAATATCCGGGATACCCCGTGTTGGCAATGGTTTGCAATTCAAAATCAAGGCGCTCCTGGATTTCCGGTGTAACGGTTCCATAGCGTTTCTTGGCGCCTTCATAGGTAAGGTGTTTCAGGTAATCATCTTCCGAATTAAATTCTTTCGGAATATCAAATTTTGGAAGGAGTACATTCCGCTCAAGCGAATAGGATTCAATTTTCTCAACAATTTCATGAATGGTTTTGATCGATTCAGGCAGATCGCCAAAGCGAGATTTCATTTCTTCCTGCGACTTGAAATAAAATTGATCATTCGCCAATCCAAACCGGGTGCCACGGCCGCGGCCAATGGGTGTAGATTGAAACTCACCTTCTTTGATACAGAGCAATACATCGTGTGCATTCGATTCTGCTTTATCAAGGTAGAAGGATTCATTCGCAGCAAAATATTTTACATTGTACTTTTCTGCCCACCGCAGCAAGATTTCATTTACGTGGTCTTCTTCGGCCAGCCCATGCCGGTTCAACTCGATATAGAAGTCATCGCCAAATTGTTGATGCCACCAAACAAAAGCGTCTTCAGCTTGTTGCTCGCCCACATATAAAATGAGGTAAGGAATCTCACTCGACAAACCACCGGTCGTGGCAATCAGGTCTTTTTTATATTGGACAATTAATTCCTTATCAATGCGGGGGTAAATTCCATATAACCCTTCAATAAATCCGATGGAACAAAGTTTGGCCAGATTGTGATAGCCGTTTTTGTTTTTTGCCAACAATACCTGTTGATAACGCCTGTCGGGATTGTCTTTTGTGAATTTTAGTTTCAGTCTTTCTTCCGAAAGAAAAAACTCGCATCCAACAATCGGTTTTATTTCGTGGTTGAGCGCCTCACGAACAAACTTAAACGCACCGTACATATTGCCGAGGTCGGTAAGGGCAACGGCAGGCATGTTGTGTTCTTTTGCTTTGACTACCAAACTTTTTACAGAGGGTGTGGATTGTAATACCGAGTACTGCGAATGTGTGTGGAGGTGACAGAAGGCCGTATCAATGGCAACTTCATCATCGGTTCCGTATTCAACCCTTTTCCTTTTTTCTTGTTTGGCAAAATTGGCATCCCCTAGATCGGGCGCTTCATATTCTATTTCCTCAAGCGGGGTGGAATCAAAAGGTGACACTACTTTTTTTGAGAGCAAGC
>JBGTGG010000409.1:0-16774 GCA_041746855.1 Cyclobacteriaceae bacterium
TAAGCCGGTGATTTAAAGAAAAGTTCCGGGCGCTCCGCATCATAAACACGTGCATAAAAATCACCTCCCCCCGCGTCTTTCGATTCTTCCATGCGCGCTTCACGACTGCGCATGTACGTAACGCCCGATGCCCACACCTCCTGGTTTCCAATTGGGGCCTTCACATTTGAACTTGTTAAAGCGGAAAGTGCATCATCAGGTTTTAAATCAATCACCTCTGTCAGTACATGCTTATAAAGATTTGATCGGTTCACAAATGCATCCCAATTTTTTTCTTTTGAAAGGAAATAATGGCTGTCATGTTCAATGACAATTCCTGAACTTGTTTTATAAATTTTCATTCGTATGGTTTATCTACTCGTTGTTAATATTTGCTATTTGAAAATGAAATAAGATGGTGATGGGACTTGTCAACTGGATGATAGATGAATTTTACAATGCTTACTAAAATACTTTAATTTGACGAACCTACCAAGGGGTCAAAACTTTGTAAATCACCATTCCGAAACTTCCAAAATAGACCACTGAAGGATATTAAACAAAGTGTCAAAAAGCATGTATAATGTGGAATAAGCATTGAATTTTAAGTCTCAATACGCTATATTGAATGGCCTTTTACAAATGTTCTTTCGCACTGACCCACTTATTGAATTACTGGTGATTACTCCGCATACACTTTTCATAAATACCGTATGAATCAGTTTATTCTACGTCAGGGAAGTGCCCGGGAGCTCAACGCGTTTCCACATATTCTTGAGTTTGCGCTCAAGAAAAATAACAGCATTCAATTAAACTCATTGCATCCTACCACTACAGAAACAATTCGTATTTATTTTATTTTGGATGGGAAGTTTGAATGGATCATTGACCGGAAAAACCATATTCTTTATCCAGGGGATTTAGCAATCATTCTGCCAGGACAAACCTTCTCCGGAGAAAAAGACACCTTACATATAGGCTCACTGATTTGGATTTCCCTTCAGGTCGAAAAGTTGGATGTAAGGGGAATTACACTCGGTCAATGGAGCCAACTATCACAGCAGGAATGCCAAACCATTGGAAAAATATTACTTCATAATAATAATCCTGTTTTAAAACTTAAGGACGCGCTTACATTGTTGCAAACGCTTCATAAAGAATTGACCACCCAAGAGATTGGCCATACAACGCGTGTGAACCAGTTGATGGACGAACTATTTATTTACATTGCCCGACAATCAACACATCAGAATAATTCACAACGTGATTTTCCCCAGGCATTCACAAAACTTGAGCAGACCCTTCGACAAAATCTTGGGCACCATTGGACGGTAGAAGAAATGGCAGCACTGATTGGTCTTGGCACAACTACATTAACAGAAAAAGTAAAAAAATACACCGGGTTTTCACCATTAAGTTACCTGATCAATATTCGCATTTCCGAAGCGATCAAATTGTTGAACCGGAAAGAAGAAAACGTAACGGATATTGCATTGCTTACCGGATTTTATTCATCCCAACATTTTTCCACAACTTTTAAAAAACTTACCGGGTATACACCAAGCGAATTCCGAAAAAGAAATTTAAATGATAAAAAATAAACCCTTCGAATAATGGACTGTATTATCACAATCGAGCTAGGAACAAACGCAGTACGGATTTTTGCTTTCGACTTACATGGCAATGTCATTGATACGATGAAGGGTTCCTACCCTACTTTTCATACAGAACCCGATTATAGCGAGCAGGATCCGGAACAGATGTTTATCACCATGCTATATGTATTGAAAAACCTACTTACAGAAAAAATACATCCCAACAATTATCAGGTGGTAAGCATTTGCTTTAGTTCTTCCATGCACAGTGTACTTGCTATTGACGATCATGGTGTACCCCTTGGGTATGCATTTACATGGGCAGACAATCGGGGAAAATTAGAAGCTCAGGAACTACGCAACTCCGGTCTTGGGAAAAAACTATATCAAAACACGGGTACACCCATCCATCCGATGTCACCATTGGTTAAAATCACATGGATGAAAAACCATGACCCAGAACGGTTTAAAAAGACTTACAAATTTCTTTCCATTAAGGGTTATATAATCCAACAACTTACGGGTGAATACTTTATTGACTACAGTCTTGCTTCGGCAACCGGATTGTTAAACATCAATACCATACAATGGGAAAAGGATGCGCTGGACTATGCCGGGATTTCACCGGACAAACTTCCTGACCTTGTCCCTATCTTTTATTCACCCGGCAAACTTCGGAAGGAATATCAACGCTTACTGGGGTTGGATCCCGCTACGAAATTAATTCTTGGATCGAGTGATGGATGCATGGCAACACTGGGTGCTGGCGTGTGGAGTGAAGGCAAAGGAACCATTACGATTGAAGATAGTGGAGCCGTTCGGGTAGTAGGAAAAGAAATCATTAAAGACGAAAAGCAACGCTTTTTCAATTACTTGTTAACAGAAAACTGTTATGTGTCGGGTGGCCCTACCAACAATGGAGGCGTTGTATTTGAATGGTTCGCGAAGCAATTCGGGGATTTTAAAATTCCGTATGAAATAGAATACACAATGGAAGCTTTGGTTAACGAGGCATCGAATGTAGTGGTGGGTTCTGATGGACTATTGTTTTTGCCCTATTTGTTAGGGGAACGTGCGCCCATTTGGAATGCGAATGCACGCGGTTCTTATTTCGGATTAAATATAAAACATGAACGCCAACATTTCATACGCGCTACCATTGAGGGAATCCTCTACGAAATTTATAGCATTGGAAAAACATTGGAAGAACATCGATCAATAAAAAGTCTTTCTGTCAATGGAAGCTTTGCTTCGATTCCGTTTTGTTCACAATTGATTGCCGATATTTTCAACAAGCCTGTATCGGTAAGTTCGGATACCACTTCGCGGGGATCTTTTCTCATGAGTGCTACGGATATGGGAAAATATAGCAACCTCGAAGAAGCGTCACGCTCAGTGATCTTAACCGACATCTATGAACCACGGGTTAACGATCATAAAATATATCAAAAATACTTTTCCATTTTTGAAAGGGTAACTGCAAAACTTACCGATGAATTTGAAGATATTGCCAAGCTCCAGCAGAAGCATTAGCAATATCTTCAATATTTCTGGTCAACCTTTAATTACTCGAAAAATGGAACTCCTGGTACAGCATACTTTTTCGCAGCTTCAATATTGATATCAACACCGATGCCGGGTTTCTCGGATACTTTTATAAAACTATCTTTTACCCAGTCACCTTCATCAAAGGTAACAATCTCTTTATACATTGGATTAGTATGGAAATACGATTGCCACTCCATTAAATGAAAATTAGGAACTGTAACACAAACATGGGCACATGCCATTGCTCCTAAAAAGGATGCTACCATGTGTGGCGAAAAAGGAACATAATATAAATTAGCAAGGTTGGCAATGCGTTGGCCTTCGCCCAACCCGCCACATTTTTGCAAGTCCGGCATAACAATATCAACGCCACCGATTTCCAATAACCTTCTAAAGCCATAGCCGAGATATATGTTTTCTCCCGCACTGATGGGTGTACTGGTTTCCTCTGCAATTCTTCTGTATGCATCCACATTCTCAGCAGGAACAGGTTCTTCCAACCATGTTAAATTTAATGGCTCCACTTTCTTTGCAATTGCTTGTGCTGTTGGAAAATCATAGCGTCCGTGCATGTCGACACACAGATCAATTTTTGGTCCTACAGCTTCCCGCACCGCAGCCAATTGATTGTACATCCTTGAAATTTCTCCCGGGCTACCGGTCCAATTATAGCGATCATATTTATCCGGATCGGAAGCATAATCGATATCAAATTTCAATGCATTGAAACCCCAGTTTTTAATGGCGTCCTTTGCTGCGGTTGCAAAGTCTTCAGGCGATGGAAAGCGCACGCGATAAAGTGCGGTATCACAATACACTCTTACCTTGTCACGAAATTTTCCACCCATCAGTTGATAAATAGGAAGTCCCAATGCTTTTCCGGTTAAATCCCACAAAGCCGTTTCGATTGCCGACAAAACAGCAACATACATACCCGATTGTCCCCCACCAAAGTGTCCCGCTCTCCGCATTTGTTCAAAAATTTTATGGATGGCAAATGGACTTTGTCCTTTTAAAAAGCGCCCCATTCCATTCACCATATGATAGGTTCCCCGAATGGCATCCACCCCTTCGCCACAACCATAAATATCCTGATCTGAAAATATTTTTACGAACAGACTTCCGCCTACATAACCACATTTGACATCTGTGATTTTCAAATCTGAAGGAGCTGAAAGTTTTGGATTCTCGTCAATGGCTTTTGTGAAACTTTTTCCAAACGATTCGGAAATTCCGGCAAAGCCCAATGCTCCTGCCATTGCACTCTTGGTTATAAAAGAGCGTCTTGATTCTGATTTGATTTTCATAATTACCAGGTTCTAGTTTTTAACAATTCTTGAATTTGTTCCTTCGGCACAGGCAGTTTATCAATATGGTCGTTCAACCATTTTGAAAAATCCTTTTCAATATCATCCGTCCACCGTGAATCGATTTGCCCTGCCGTATATTTTTTTTCCCGCAATCGTTGATGCCCAAACATATCGCGTAAGCGAACGATCTCTGAAGTCTTTACAACTTTTTCGGCAAGATGCGGAGGAATAAATAAAACACCTCCATCACGACCAAGCACCACATCACCCGGCATCACCGTTGCACCACCGATTCGCGTTGGTGTATTGATACCTACCAATGTTGTATTCAAACGAATGGGGCCTCTATTATTGCCCGGACTATAACTACCGAAATGATGGGAAGGGTGGTACGATTTATAATAGCTCGTAAATCCTTTTATTTCCTTTAGTCCATTTACATCCCGAAGCGGGCCATCATACACAATTCCATTGCCTGACCTGGCGAAAATTGAATTACCAAGATTGTCGCCTACCGTAGGCCCATCAATGGTTGCGCCATGCTGATCCACTACATACACATCACCCGGTTGGAGCATATCAATAGCCCAGGCGTTAGGTGAAAGTATACGTCCGTCCGCATTTCCCTTATCCTGAATGACTCCATGTATATCAGGACGACCGGGAAAGAAAGTAGCCGTCAATGCTCTACCTACCAACACACTGTCCGGATGGATTTGCATCCAATCCCCTTCGTACTGATAATTATAGCCATCCCCCCGACAGGTTGCCCAAGCTTCTTCAAGGGTAACCAGTTTCATTCGCTTCATAATATCATCCGGCACTTTCGGACGTCCATCCGGAAAACGTTCACCTTTCCAGAGCGGTGTTAAAGAAATCAATTCCTCTTTTGAAAGTTGTTGTCCAATACTCTGGTATCCCGAAAAACATACCCCAATAAATAATACTACAAATAGTTTTTTCATGTTCTTGATACGTTAAAATTCCTAATCTTCTTTTGGTGGCTTCCTGTGCCAATAGGAAGCCAGTATACTCCCCGTTATATTCATCAATGGGCCAAACACCGCAGAGGCTAATCCTACAGTAGCAATTTTTCCCATTTCCTTTGCAAGCCCGGAGGCAAGCCCGGCATTTTGCATTCCTACTTCCAGCGCAATCGTTCGTGAATCCTTTTCACTCATACGAAACAGTCTTGCAAACCAATACCCAATGGTGTAGCCAAATGTGTTGTGTAGGATCACTATACCAGTCAATAAAATACCGATCTCCAGTAAGCTATCACGACCAGCAGCAGTGATCACGGTAATAATGATTCCAATGCCAATCATGGATACCAGGGGCATTGCCAAGTCCAGCCACTTCGATTTTCCATGGAGTAGTTTATTGAAAATCAATCCCGCACCGATGGGAATTACAATCATTTTAATGATATCCCACATCATTTTCAGGATGTCAATTTCAATGAAAGTGCCGGCTAAAAATTTCATTAAAACAGGTGTGGCAAATGGCGCAATCAACGTGCTGACGGTGGTCAAAGTAATTGACAAAGCAAGGTTTGCTTTCGCTAAATAACTCATTACGTTAGAAGCCAATCCGCTTGGTGAGCAGCCGATAAGGATTAAACCTGCTGCAATTTCCGGAGGAAAATTACTAAGTCTGGCCAGTACGAAACCAATTACCGGCATGATTGTAAATTGCGCAACAACGCCAATGGCAACACCTTTTGGCATTTTAATAACACCAACAAAATCATCGACACTCATTCTCGTTCCCATACCAAACATGATGATTTGAATCAGCGGTGTGATGAGCAAAGCCATTTTAAAACCTTTGAACTCTACGAGATAGGTTGGATAATAAAGTGCAAGGGCAACACCGATAAAAATCATGATCGAATAGGTAAACCCCTTTAAGCTTTCGTACCCACGTGAGGCAATTCCAAGTAAAATAAAAAACACGATCAAGGCAGGACCGGTAGTTTCTATACCTGAATAAAAAATTAAAAATACAAAAACGATTAAGGCTATAAAGGCTCCAATCAGTGCTGTTTTATAAAAAGGAAAAGGCTTCAATGAAGTGGTTTTGGTTTTTGAAAATTTGAAATCAGATTATTCAAAATGTCTTTGGTATTTCTTATGAATTTATTGCATCACAGGGAACATACCAATATCTATTTTGCAAGAGGTGTACTTTCTACACTAATGGTAATGACACATCTTTGGATAAAAAAAGTTGGCTATGTAAAGTACATAGCCAACTAAAATGATTACTAAATACTGTTTAGCAACAGTTGTATTTGATACAATTTAATTGTCCCAAAATACGCGTGCGGTTAGATTATCCTCACCACCCATCGCAGCTACTGCAGCCGGATAGTTCGGGTTTGCGGAACCTTCACGATCCGGATAGGTCATCCTTCTGGCAAATCCACCTTGAAGTAAATCATTATAGGTATTTGGTTCCAAGTCCGGAAATCCAGTTCTTCTAAAGTTGGCAAACGCTTCCGTACCATTTCTGAAATTCACAATCCAGTATTGTGTGTTGATCAACTCTAGTGCATCTGCAGGATTATACGCAACATCGGGTTGCGCAAGGTATGCAGTAATTTCCGCACCCGTTATTGGAGTGGTACCAGGATAAAGTGAATAGATTTGCATATCGGCAGTGATTGCGTTCTCATAATAGGTCTCTGCTTGCGCATCACCACCGGGAATCCAACCACGCTTTGCCGCCTCTGCAAGCAACAAGGAAGTCTGCGCATAGGTAACCCAAAAATCAGGAGCTGCCGGTGATGCCGTTACCCAAATGTTGTATTGCGAATAATTAAGACCTCCTCCTCTAATTCCCCTGTAACCAAGTCCTGTATCTGCAAGATCTACCTCATCAACTCCAATTGGAACTCCAAATTGGTTGGCCAAATCCGTATCCGGGTCAGGGTCACTTCCCACTTGGCCCGGGTCAGTAAACGTTGCAAAAATAAATTTACCACGTGGATCATTGGTGTTCTTCATCTGATCAACGAAAGGCTCAGCCGCATAGTTGAACTGCGAGAAGTTCCTTAAGTTATTATTGGTTGCCTGTACAAATAATGATCCATCATACTTAACATAAGCGTTATCCGCATTAGAGGTCATCACCCCTCCTGCAAATGCTTCCGCAACAATGTCTTCAGCTTTTGTTGGATTGATTTTAGAATACCGCATGCCCAATCGTAACAGCAAGGAGTTGCCAAGTTTTTTCCATTTTGCCACTTGCGTAGCGACATCCGGTGATGGGATTTCCGCATTGGCACCATAGAAAAGGTCAGCAGAAACAAAATCACCACTGGTATTGAAGGCAGCCAATGCTGTTTTAATCTCATTGTATAAGTCATCATAGATTGCTGCGTCATTATCATACGCTGGAAAAAATATTCCATCACTCACCGCTTTGCCCGCATCGAAGTAAGGAACATACCCATAGGTATCCACGATGCCCATAAATGTTTGAGCTTTCCAAATTCGGATCATGCTCAACAAGTTTACTCGCGTAGTACCTTCTCCTAATACGTTCATTGCTTGAATCATATTTCTGAGTGTCGCAGGGTATGATTGATCCCATTTCGGATTGTTCACACCATCAATATCGGCATTGAAATTAAACCCAAGCGTAGCTCCCTGATTGTAGGGATTTACAAACTGCTGAACAATGGTGTGTTCCGCTTCATAGGTTCCGAGGTGTGTACGTTGTGCCCCGGCAAAAAGGATTGCAGGATCAATATCGGTTACCGCATACGGATTGGTATTGATCTCAACAAAATCTTTATCGCACGCCCCAGATATCAAGAGGACAAAAAATAGAAGTATATAATGCTTTATCGATTTCATAATTCTAGAATTTAACATTTAAACTGAAATTGAAACTACGGGCAGTCGGCAACGAGGAGTTCTCATAGCCAGCTCGGAAGTCCCCAGAAGATTGGATAGCTTCAGGATCCAACCCCGGAAGGTCTTTATAGAGAATCGCAAGGTTGCGCGCGGATGCTGATACAGAAAGCCCTCTTATAAATTCCAGGGTCGGTACACTTCTAACTAAATCGGTTAGGTTATAGGATATCGATACGTTTCTTAGCTTGACAAAATCAGACTTAAACGTGAATGGATCACCAATTTGCTGATTTCTGTAATCCGCATAAAAACCCTGTAAATTTGTAACCACACTGGTGTTGGGTGTACCATCATCATAAACCCCAGGGAACGTTAAACCAGCTTCACCTTCCCTGCGTCCTTCCAATGAAAGCTTGGAGTGTCCTTGTCTCAACATGTTCAGGTGTGTGGACGATAGAATCGTGCCCCCAAGTTTATAGTCAATGAATATTCCAACACTCAGGTTTTTATAACTAAAGGTGTTGTTCCAACCTCCTGTAAACTTAGGGATAGAGCTTCCCACGGGAAGAAAGCCATTTGTTAATTCCCCGCCTGGAGTATTTGCATTGGTTGCCCGCAAGCCACCGGTTGGTGTCACAAGAATATCTCCATTGTCATTTCGCAAATATGTTCTTGTATAGAGTTGGTTCATCGGCAGCCCTTCCGTATAGCGCAGCTCTCCTAAAAATTCGTTTCCTGTTCCATTAAAATACAACACCAACAAGGTTCCATTATCATTGCCTACATCCAATACCTTTGTTGCCAGGAAGGTGTTGTTCCAGGAACTTACCCATCTGAAATCACCACGCTCTAAAGCTGTGACTTCGATCAATGATTCCAGACCACTGTTTTGCAAAGAAGCCCTGTTTTGTTTGCTTTCCGGATATCCGGATGCATTGGAAATAGGAATATTTAATATTTGGTCAGTTGTTACTTTTTTAAAGGCACCTACATCCACCAACAACTTGTTATTGAACATCCGCATCTCCACTCCAATCTCCTGCTCTGTTACAAGAAATGGTTCAATGAATGGATTGGGGGCCAAATTACCAGCGATAGTAGCTATTGTCTGACCATTAAATTGATTTGGATTGATAGCATATGTTAATTGTCCCTCGTAGGGGCCTGCACCATTTCCACTACCTGCCCGTGCCCAACCACCTCTTAATTTACCATAGGTAAGCCAACTTTGGTTGGTAAGCAGTTCAGAGAAAATAAAACTACCGGTAACGGAGGGATAAGGCTGACTGTTCTTTTCTGGATTCAATGGGGAGAACCAGTCAGTCCTATGAGTTAAATTTAAATAAAACATTCCATTATATCCGAATTCAGCCCAACCATAAAGGGAATTAACACGTGTTTCGTTAAACCCGTACCCTTGGTTTTGAATGGTTCCATTGGCAATAGAATACAAATCTGGCACCACAAAATTGCTTGAGTTCTGGTCCATTCGCTGCCATCTGGTGCGATAGGTGTTGCCACCCACACTTGCATCTATAGAGAACTTTCCAAATTCCTTTGTACCACCAATCAGGAAGTCGGCATTGATTTCGGTCGAAATATCTTGCAATAAATTGTATGTCCCTTTATACGTACCGTCCCCTTGAAAAGGGTTATCTGTACCGGTTCCACTCAACCGGTCCCATTCTGAAAATGAATTACCATAATCATAGTTCATTCTGCCCTGTGCATACAGCCAATCTGTAAATTGATAGCGTAATGTTGCAGTTCCCAAAAAGCGGTTTCTAATATCCTTATAATACTGTCCGTTTTGTATCGGGTAGTACGGGTTATTGATGGTCCCCAAAAATCCATTCGTCTTATATTCTGCTCCGTTTGCAGGATTCATTGCACTTTCACGGTACGCTTCAATTGGTGTAGAGACTCCCATCCGGTTAAAAAAGTTAACAGCACCATCACCCTGTGTACCGATTTGCGGTGGATTTAAATAATTTTCATTCGCATAGTTGATGTTCAACTGCATCGTGAGCTTCTTTGTTAATTCATGATTTATACCCACATTAAGAATCCTTTTCTTATACTCGTTTAGTGGCTGAATACCATCCGCATCTACGTTGGAAAAGGACACACGGAAACTTCCCTTTGCACTTCCACCTGATACTGCAATCGTGTTGGTAAAGTCTGTACCGAGTTGTAAAAAATCATATAACATAGAGGGGTTTGCAGAATAAGGTCGCATCACTCCATCAAAATTCATTACAGGAGTGCCATCAAGCCGCGCCCCAAAACCAAATTGCCCTTGGGATTGCGCCTCCCCTTGGGTTTGTGGTTTATTACCATTTTGTCCTATACCATACTCCGTCTGTTGAATCTCATGCAAGAAATCCAACGGCTTTGAAGTGGTGAAACTGGAGGTAAACTCAACACCAATACCCTGGCTTTTTTGACCTGATTTAGTGGTAATGATAATCGCGCCATTTGCAGCCCGTGAACCATAGAGTGCAGCTGCAGGAGCACCCTTTAATACCGTCATGCTCTCAATGTCATCGGGATTAATGTTCTGTAAATTATCACCCCTGTCACGTTGTTGTCCTGCACCATCAGCGCCGCGTGCATCCTGACTCATTGGAAGTCCATTAATAACAATCAGTGGTGCATTATTTTGACCAGCAAAGGCAGCCTGACCCCGTAATCGTATTTGTGTACTGGAACCCGCACCGGCTGCCGGGGGTGTTATGTTCAATCCTGCAACGCGTCCTACCAATGATTCCATTACATTCGTTGTTCGGTTGGTAATCAATTCATCTGTCTTCACTGAAGTTGCCGCATACCCTAGTTTCTTGGATTCCTTTTTAACCCCTAAAGCAGTAACCATTACTTCTTCCAAGGATGTTAAATCAGGTTGAAGGGTAACGTCAATCGAAGTTCTTCCTTCTGCTGAGACTTCTTGTAACGCATAGCCTACAAACGAAAAAACCAACGTGCTGGTGGTAGAAGAAACATTGAGTGAGAATGTTCCATCAGCACCTGTAACTGTACCATTGCTCGTTCCCTTTTCAATAACATTGACACCCGGAAAAGCCGCACCGAATTCGTCTAAAACTGTTCCTCTGATTGTCTGTTGTTGATAGTTTAACGGTGCATCCGTGACCGTGACTCCTGCCCCTCGCGAGGCGTTGGCATGATTGCATACCACCGATGAAAGCAGTATGCAAAATGAAAATAGCAAGTAGCGTTTTCTCATAGTTTAAGGGGTTATAAGTGATTAAATTTGGTTACGATTAAAGTGTATTTTTTACAATTATTATTAATCGAATGTAGCAGACTTAAAATTTATTTACTTCCAAAAATCTACAGTGGTTGTTTTTGCACACGTTTGCGGAGGCGTTTGCACGGTTTTATGGTTATTTGGCGGGTTTGAAGGAATATGTGGCTGGCCTATATTTAAACTTTTCAGGTGAATATTGAACACTTCTGCCTTGTCACGATAAGCTTTTCAGAACGTATAATTGAGATAATGCGAGGCGAAGTTAATTTCAGGTTTTAATAAGGCTTTATTCTTATCATTTTTATCAACGGAGCTTCACTGATACTTTGTTTGTGTTTAAAATTCAATCATCGCCTTGATAACCCCCGAAGACGGTTCCAGCCACTGATCAAAAACTGAAGCAACGTCATTGAATTTTGCCCGATGTGTGATGTAGATGGATGGTTTCACTTCTCCATTTTTTAATGCAGCAACAACATTTTGAAAGTCTTCGCGTGTTGCATTTCGGCTGCTCATCAGGGTTCCTTCCCGTTTATGAAATTCCGCGTGACTAAATGAGATGTCACCTCTTTGTAATCCTATGATTACATACCGTGCACTATGCGCCATGAAATTAAAAGCACTGTTTATCGCATTCTTATTTCCTGTAGCATCTATAATCACCGTTGGCATATCCCCATCGGTGAGTTCACGAAGTTGTTCTGTAACATCTGCTGCCATTGCATTAATGGTATGCGCTACATTCAATTTTTCATTGCAGAATTTTAACCGTTGTTCGTTGACGTCCATGGCAATAACCTGTGCTCCCGCAATGTGTGCAAACTCCATTGTGCACAACCCAATGGGTCCTGCACCGATCACCACTACAAATTCACCCGGATAAATTCCCGCGCGTCTAACACCATGCGCACCAATGGCAAGCGGTTCAACCAACGCGAGCTCATCCAAACTTATACCATCACCGTGCAATAAAGAACCGGAAGGAACAGAAAGGTATTCGGCCATTCCGCCATCAATGTGCACGCCACACACCTGAATACTCACACAACAATTTGGTTTCCCTGTACGGCATGCAATGCATTTCCCACACGAGAAGTAAGGAATGAAGGAAACAATCTCCCCGACTTTAAAACCTGGGGCATTGTCAAATGAAACTAATTCCCCCGACAATTCATGTCCAAGTATCCGTGGATAGCTGAGAAAAGGTTGCGTTCCTTCAAAAGCATGCAGATCGGTACCACATACACCAATGCGTTTAATTTTTATAATCGCATGATCCGGTGATTGCAACGGAGCTGGGCTTTCCTTGTATTCAAATTTCCGTGGCTCAACACACACCAATGTTTTCATCTTTCTTTACGTATTCTTTAGCACTTGTTAAAAAAATAGCCACTTCTTTATTCAATTACCAAACTCATTCATTTGGTATTGCTACTTCGGCAATGCATCATTGGCGTATGTTGCATATAAACCTAACAGGGTTCCGGTAAAACCTCCGGCTACATTCGTGGAAAGAATATCACCGGAAACCACACCGCCCAGATTGACAAATTCATTTCCTTCGAGCGCATACCCAAACTGGTATTCATCACCGTTTGCTTTTACTTGTAGACGAACAGGTTTTGTGATGGCGATGATTTTGCTGGCGATGATTTCAGATTTCAATTCACGCTCTCTCCCTCTTCCCAACGTTTCGTTTCGTTGTAAAACCAACACATACTCTTGCCCTACTTTCGTCACACCAAATACATAATTGGATCCTTCATTTTGCAAACACGTGATCCCAGCCAATTCCATTTCTGAAGTGGGTTTGTAATCCAGTGATGTTTCAAAAGAAAAAGTTTTATGTTGTTGTCTGTAGAATAATGTGGAGGTTGGCTTCATTTCTTTAATGTTGGTCCCAAAAGGATTTATCTGCAAACCATTTTTGGTTTTGGAAATAAATGCTTCACGCGGCCCGCGCAATCCAATCCAGCGGTAATCAAGTTTTTCAGTGGTAAAATTCTCAGTGTAGGTAAAGTTTCCGTTCGGGAAATATCCAGGTTCGTTTGTTTTGTTTTTTACTCCTTCCGGCATTTTTAATTTTGGTGACATCGGTACCAGTCCATTTTCAAAAACCGGAAATTCACCCGACCAATCAACGGGAAGGATAAAGGTTTCGCGTCCGGTAGTTACCCTGTCTTTTTCGTTTGGTCGAATGGCTAGAAATACACCATAATATTTATTGTCAGGTCCCAACACTAAATCTGCATGGCCCGCCCAATCGACTTTATTGGCGCGATCTTTTGGAAAGTGTCGCTGTGTAAGGATGGGATTGCTGGGTGCTGGCACATACGGCCCCTTCGGTTTATCGCTAACGAAAATAACTTCGCTATGCCATCCCCCGGTACCTCCTTCGGCACACATCAGGTAGTAGCGTCCGTCTTTTTTATAGATGTGGGGTGCTTCGATCCAAATTGGTTTCTTCGTAATATCCACACCTCCATCCACGATCACGATATCCGTGCCTGCAATTACCTGGTCCTTCTCTAAATCATATTCCCAAATCTTGATTACTCTGTGCCCATTGTATTGTTCTTTCTCTTTTAACGGAGCATCGTTATGAACTACATAGGCTTTGCCATCATCATCAAAAAAAATAGAAGGATCAATTCCGTTGAAATCCATTTTGATCGGTTCACTCCAACCTTTCATCGGATCTTTAGTTTTTACAATGAGATTTCCCCCTACCGGTGCTGCAAATGCAGTGGTGATCATGTAGAAGGTATCGTTGTAAGGATTATACGTTATCCCTGGCGCGTACACCCCGGCACTTATTCCCGTGTTATGCACATCCAATTGTGATACACGATCCAATACATGACCGATCTGCTTCCAGTTCACCAAATCTTTCGAATGAAAAATGGGCACACCCGGAAACATCGCGAAGGATGAACATACCATATAATAATCATCACCCTTTTGGGTGATGGCCGGATCCGGATAACAACCTTGCAGGATCGGATTATAAAATTCATCAGGACCCAATGGGTTGTCTTTGTAAACCTGATCATCACCCTGATAAACAACATTGGAAAATACCGGAGCATTCTTCGCAGTCTTTCCTTTTGATTGGCCGAATGCGTCAAACTCCACGCAGCAAATAATGGCTACTAAAGCCGATACTAAAATAAATTTTCTTTTCATGGTTGTAATGGATGTATATATACGGTTCATAGTTGTTAATTTCTTACATTCTAATTAAGCTGTTCTTAAATATTATTACTTTTTGTCCCGCACCAGTCGTACATAATACACCGCACCAGCCGTGTTCTTCGGCAATGCCTGAAATTTTATTGTGATTTCTTTTTTTCCAGTCAGCATCGAATCCGGAATAGTATAGGCTACATCAAAGAATCGTGACTGATGCCATTTACCGGTGTTATCTTCCGTCAGTAGTTTTTCATCATCAACATATATATCAAACTTCCTGCTTCCCCATTCTGCGCCCCAATACCGAACCATCAGCGACAAATTGGTTTCTCCTTTTGTTGATAGGCGATAACTGAAATAGCCACCATCATGCGCATCCCGCCAAAATTCATTTAAATTATTTCCGGTTCTTGACTTCTCTTGTTGCATACCATGATCTGCTTCGGGCTGTTGCTCACCCGGTGCAACAAAATCAATGGTCCTTTTTTCAAGTTCAAGTTTTTTCTTCTCTACCGTTGCGATGGAATCCAGATAAGCACCATATTGTGATTCCGATAATGTCATCCAATACATCATGTACCGTGCATCATGAAGTTGAAAGAATGGCTGCAATTCAACGTTCATCGAATTAATCATATTCACATCCGCCATTTTAAAATGAAGGGGCTTTCCTTCAACAGGTTCTAATTTATAGGCAATGTCGGAGGGAGTATTTTCAAGTATAATAGGCGCCTGATCGACTGGCAATCTTTCTCCACTTGCAATGTGTCCCCATCGGCTATCATTTGCTTTCAAGCCTTTCAAATCTTCGGTGCCTGTTTTTGCGGCAAGCACGATTGGGCCATACAGTATTGCATTATAGTTTGATACATTGGGCAACTGCTCCATTTGGATATGCATCGGTAATTCGATTACCACTTCGTCCCCGGCCTTCCATTTCCGTTCAATCGCTACATAAGAAGAAGGTTTTGATTCAATGGAAATCGGTTCGCCATTGACGTGTACTTTCAGGGCAGCTTCTTTGACCCACGAAGGATAACGAATCATTAACGTGAATTTTGAAGATCCGTCTGTTACTTTTAATATCGTCTTCTCTTCAAAAGGAAAATTTGTTTCCTGACGGAGGGTTACGCCCTTTTCTTTCCACGTTAATTCGGAAGCAACAAACAGATTCAAAAACAACGCGTCACCCGTGTGGGTGTAAATAAATTGATTGTATTTTCCATGGTTCTCCATGCCACTTCCTACACAACACCACATGGCTTCATTGGGTGTCGAATACACCCGGTAATGCCGTGGACGAACAGGTGTAAAATATACATAGCCACCATGTTCCGGATGCTGTGTAGATAAGATATGATTGTAAACCGTGCGCTCAAAGTAATCTGAATATCGTGCCAATGGCTCCACACTAAAAAGATGTTCGGTGAGCTTTAGCATATTATACGAGTTGCACGATTCAGGTCCTTCAACCTCGTTTACGAAATCAGTAGTGGAAACAGGGCTTGGAAAAAATTCCCTACGACTATTTCCACCAAATGCCAGGGTGCGATTGCTGGTTACTGTTTCCCAGAAAAAACCACCCGCCTTTTCATACTTCTCATCAGCGGTCAATGCTGCTATTCGTTGAAACCCAACTGCTTTGGGTACCTGCGTGTTGGCATGCTTGTTATCAAGATTGTCGATATGGGATGCCATTGCCTCCAGTAGCATACGGTGCGAGAATCGTTTTGCCGCAACCATATATTTTTCATCCTTTGTTAGTTGATACGCATCTGCAAAAACCTCATTCATTCCTCCATATTCTGTATCGAGCATGGTTTCCATTTGTTCATCTGTAAGGGATGAAGTAATCTGAATTCCCCAATCACAAAACTTCAGGAACATTGCTTTTGCATCTTCATTTCCAGTGTACTGCCATGCATCCCGCAATCCTGAATACATTTTGTGTACGTTGTACCAGGGAACCCATGCGGCTTTGTATGCCGAGAATTCGCCATCTTTTAATGTGCTCCA
>JBGTGG010000410.1:0-8225 GCA_041746855.1 Cyclobacteriaceae bacterium
AACATTTTTGAATTGTAGGCAGTTGAGTAACTTAGGGTCATGAAGCATGTGGTGATTATAGGCAATGGGATTTCCGGAATAACAGCAGCCCGGCATATCCGCAAGAAGAGCGATTTCACGATTACCGTTATCTCCGCAGAAACAAAATATTTTTTTTCGCGAACAGCCTTGATGTATATCTACATGGGCCATATGAAGTTCGAGCATACCAAACCCTATGAAGATTGGTTCTGGAAGAAAAATAAAATCGATCTTATTCAGGATTTTGTTGAACACATCAATACCGATAAAAAAAACCTAACCCTTAAATCAGGACAAACAGTCCCTTATGATATTCTAGTCATTGCTTCCGGTTCTGTCTCCAATAAATTTGGTTGGCCGGGACAAGATCTTAATGGCGTACAAGGATTATATTCCTATCAGGATCTACAATTAATGGAAGAGAACACAAATGGTATTAAACATGCTGTTATCGTTGGCGGTGGACTGATTGGTGTTGAGGTTGCTGAAATGTTGCACACACGGAATATTGCGGTTACGATGCTGGTGCGGGAATCCTCTTTCTGGAATAATGTGTTGCCTTCACAGGAAAGTAAATTAATTACGCGGCATATCGAGTTCCATGGTATTAACATTCTTTTGGAAACAGAACTAAAAGAAATACAAAGCGACCGGAACCATCGCGTAACTTCTGTGAAAACATCAACCGGAGAAATTATCCCGTGTGAATTTGTTGCCCTGGCAGCGGGAGTATCGCCCAACATCGCGTTTCTGAAAAATTCCGGAATAGAAACGAATCGAGGTGTGCTGGTGGACGAACTCTTAAAAACGAATTGTGAAGACGTTTATGCAATAGGTGATTGCGTTGAGCGTAACTATGAACTATCAGGAAGGAAAAATATTGAACAAGTTTGGTATACCGGAAGAATGATGGGCGAAGTGGTGGCGGAAACGATTTGTGGCAACGCAACAAAATATCAACCTGGCCCCTGGTTTAATTCTGCTAAATTTTTTGACATTGAATACCAAACCTATGGGAATGTTTCAAACGAATTGAAAGAAGATGAAGAAGAATTTTATTGGGAACATGCCTCCGAAAAAAAAGCGATGCATTTCGTTTGGAATAAAACCTCAAGGATTTTTACAGGAGTCAACACGTTTGGAATTCGTCTGCGACATGAATGTTTTGACCGCTGGCTGCGCGAAAAGAAATCGATTGATTTTGTAATACAACACTTGGCTGAAGCCAACTTCGACCCGGAATTTTTTGATAAATACGAAAAAGAAATTGCGAAAACATTTGCAACCACACAGTTAACCACAGCTTCGTTATGAACATTAAAATAATCAAAACGATCGGGCTTTTTCTTTTCGTTGTTGGGTTCGTGATTTTTAATGGATTATTCTTTTGGTCTGATTATACCTTAACAAAAGAAATTTCTAAAAATAAAATTGGTGATGAAGCAAAGTTTGAGTTGTTCGAAAAAGAGTTTAACAATCTATTTGAAAAAACATACTCCTTAAGCGTAGCATTCGTAGCGGATTTAAAATCTGGTTTTGAACGCATCAATGAAACGCAACTAAAAAAATATAGCATCTCACCAGAAGAGATTGAAACCCTAAAAAATAAAGCAGGAGAATCGTTCGATCTCGCCATCGTAGAAGATGCATTTACGGGTACCGATGAAGTGCGTGCTTTCAAAGTAAAATCATTTACGGATTATGGAGGATGGTTGGAAGGCCAGTCCGTAACGCGTGATCAGTTGCAGTCGGTCGCTGACAACATCAGCAAATTTGAAATTGTTAATCAATTCGGATTCAACCGTTATCAGGTTAAAGATCTAAGTTACTCACTTACAAAAGCATCAGCACAAAGTCCTGTTAAAGAAAATCCTTCACTGTTCCTTTTCCTTACTTTCGGACTGTGCATCATTGGCGCGCTCATGTACATCCTGCCGAAACTAAAATTACCGGAAGGGATTAAAAACAACGGAATCTATTTCAGTGCCTTGAAAAATACGGGTTGGTTGGGAATTCTTATCGGCTCCTGGCTAATTGCTTTTTATATCGTGTTGTATTTTTATCCTGAGTACATGACCAACTGGATCATTATGGTGGATCCAATCAGTGAAATAATCAATGGCCATGAGGCGAGCCGGTTCTTTCTTTATGGACTAATCTATACACTGTGCATTTTGGTGATGGGCATTCGGATGATGATCAACTATCGCCATAGCAAATACCATATCTGGCGTACAATCTCTGTGATGTTTTTTCAAACCGCATTTGCTTTTTTGATTCCGGAAATACTTATCAGACTTAACCAACCCTATTTCGATTTCAAAAATATCTGGCCCCTAGATTATGATTTTTTCTTCGACAACGAACTAAACACCCTTATCGAAAGCGGTGGTCTAGGAATCTTTATGCTCGGATGGGGAATTGTACTTATCATCTTAGCGGTTCCTGTCTTGTCTTATTTTTATGGAAAGCGATGGTATTGCTCATGGGTTTGTGGATGTGGAGGTTTAGCCGAAACGCTTGGCGATCCTTTTCGTCATCTCTCCAATAAAAAACTTAGTGCCTGGAAAATTGAGCGATGGATGGTTCATGGCGTCCTGGTTTTTGCAGTCGTTATGACAGCAGCGGTGCTCTATACCTATTGGACTGAATCTTCCTGGTTTCTCTTTTTCGACAGTTATAAACTTCGTGAAGTATACGGTGCATTTATCGGTGCAGGCTTCGCGGGAGTTGTCGGAACCGGGTTCTATCCCTTGATGGGAAACCGGGTTTGGTGCAGGTTTGGTTGTCCGCTGGCTGCTTATCTTGGAATTGTTCAACGCTTCAAATCACGTTTTCGGATTACGACCAATGGGGGTCAGTGTATTTCATGCGGGAACTGCTCAACGTATTGTGAAATGGGCATTGATGTGCGTTGGTATGCTCAACGCGGACAAAACATTGTTCGAAGTTCGTGTGTGGGTTGCGGGGTTTGCTCGTCTGTTTGCCCAAGAGGTGTTTTGAATCTTGAAGTAAAAGATGAAAAAGGGAGGTTTGGACAACCGGTTTTGTTGGGAAATGAATTTCCCAAAATAAAATCACTTGATTGATTCCTGTTTCACACAAGGATGCTAATCGATTACCTTTGCTTCCTAAATAATTTTAATTTTTGAAAGCAATTATCAAAGTAATCATTCCTGCTTACAACGAAGAGAACGGAGTTGGTGAAGTAATCGCGGAAATCCCAAAAGATTTAGTCAGCGAAATTATTGTGGTCAATAATGCATCAACCGACAAAACTGAAGAAGTAGCAAGAACAGCTGGAGCAATCGTTTTGAAGGAGCCCATTCCCGGATACGGAAAAGCATGTTTGAAGGGAATGGAATATATTGCCAACACAAATGAAAAAACCGACATCGTTGTTTTCATCGATGCTGACCATAGTGACTTTCCGGAAGAAATGCAGAAACTGGTTGAACCAATCATCAAAAATGAGGTTGATATGGTAATTGGTTCACGGGCATTGGGTAAAAAAGAAAAAGGAAGTATGGCACCACAACAAATTTTTGGGAATTGGCTGGCAACACGATTAATGAAATTGATTTATAATGCAAACTTTACAGACTTGGGTCCGTTCCGGGCTATCCGATACTCAAATTTATTGGCACTGAACATGGAAGATAAAAATTTCGGTTGGACGGTAGAGATGCAGGTAAAAGCTGCAAAACAAAAAATAAGGTTTACAGAAATACCCGTGAAGTACAGAAATCGAATAGGCCACTCCAAAATATCGGGAACCATAAAAGGAACCATCATGGCCGGTTACAAGATTTTATACACAATCTTTAAGTATATGTAAATTGTGAAGGCTAAACGAGTTTCAATACTGAATTAATGTATATCGCGATCACGATACTTTTTTCTTTGTCATTGCTGTTCATCTTTTTGTTCAGCATGAGCCAGCTGCACTTGACGTGGATTTACTTGCGATTAAAAAATATAAACACGACCATCCCGGAAATCAAGTCTTTCCCGCACGTTACTATTCAACTTCCCTTATTCAATGAAAAATATGTTGTAGAACGACTTCTGGAATCAGTCTCTAAAATAAACTACCCAAAAGATAAATTAGAAATTCAGGTGTTGGATGACTCTACCGATGAAACCACCAGCATTGTAAAAAATAAAATAGAATCAATTCGGGAAACAGGAATCAATATTGTCCTGCTTCATCGAACCGATCGCGTTGGATTTAAAGCAGGTGCACTTCAAAACGGATTGGAAAAAGCAACCGGGGAGTACATCGCGATTTTTGATGCGGACTTTATTCCCGGTGAGGATTTTCTTTTGAAAACACTTCCCTATTTTGAAAATGAAAAAGTGGGTATGGTGCAAACGCGCTGGGGCCATCTCAATAAAGATTATTCTTTGCTTACCCAACTTCAATCATTTGGGTTGGATGCACACTTTTCAATAGAACAATCGGCACGAAAAGCAGCAGGTAGTTTTATTAATTTTAACGGAACGTGCGGTATCTGGCGAAAGAAATGTATTGAAGATGCGGGCGGATGGTCGTTCGATACCTTGACAGAAGATTTGGATTTAAGTTATCGTGCGCAACTCAACGGTTGGGAATTCAAATACATGGAAGATGTTGCTACGCCAGGTGAACTTCCTATTATCATGCAAGCCATTAAGTCGCAGCAATACAGGTGGAACAAAGGAGCCGCTGAAACAGCCCGCAAATTATTTTTACAAGTATTGCGTTCCAAATTTTCATTGATTACTAAAGTTCATGCCTTCTTTCATTTATTCAATAGCTCCGTATTTGTTAGTTTATTCCTTGCAGCATTTTTAAGCATCCCTATGCTGTACATTAAACGTGATCATCCTGAGATCGATTGGGTATTTCATGCTGGGATGATATTCTTTTTAGGATTTCTTAGCATTTCACTTTTCTACTGGATCGCCACCAAACGGTTTTATAAAAAATCACCGGGAAAAAAATTCGTCTACCTATTTCCACAATTCTTAATTGTGTCCATGGGACTTTCCTTGCATAACGGTTTGGCCGTGATGGAGGGGCTACTCGGAAAAAAATCCGCTTTTATCCGAACCCCAAAATTCAATGTCATCCATAACTCAGACAAGTGGAGTGGAAACACGTATATCCAACAACGCTTAACACTATTGACCATACTGGAAGGATTGCTTTGTGTTTATTTCATTTTCGGTATAGTGGCCGGAATCATGATGAAAGAAAACGGGATGTTAATTTTTCACACGATGCTGTCGCTTGGTTTTGGAAGTGTGTTTTACTTTTCTATAAAACGGATTGCCAGTGCCTAAGACCTCTGCCAAACAATGGTTGGTCGCAATCATTCTTTTCATTGGCGTTGCTTTCATCGGATATTTTATTGAAAGAACTGATACCGTATTCATCCTTTCAACTTTTTCATTTCTATTCGGCCTATCATGGTGGATATTCTATTCCGTTGAAGAGCAGTCCGTTAATTTCTGGATCGCTGTTGGAATAGGTTTACGGCTGCTTCTTTTGTTTAGTGTCCCCACTTTATCCGATGATGTGTATCGCTATCTATGGGACGGAAGATTATTGGCTAATGGCATTCATCCCTTTTCTGAAGTACCCGAATACTTTATAAAAGAAAACATACTTCCCTCCGTTCTTAATCAAGAACTCTTTAACAAGCTTAACTCACCCAATTATTTTACAATTTATCCACCCGTTGCACAGGCAATTTTTTGGAGTGCCTCTAAAATTTCATCAGAAAACATCTTCGTTGGAATTATTGTTATTAGAGTTTTAGTAATCGGTGCGGAAATTGGTAGCATTCTGTTGATTAAGAAATTGCTCGCTGACTTTGCATTACCTGTTAAAAATATTATCCTCTATGCGCTGAATCCGCTGGTAATTTTAGAACTAAGTGGGAATTTACACCTGGAAGCGTTCATGATATTCTTTCTGTTGTTTACAGTGTATTACCTGCGAAAAAATAAGTTTCATTTTTCCGCAATCGCTTTTGCCTTAGCTATCTGCACGAAGTTGATTCCGCTTATATTTCTACTAGTTATTCTGCTAGCACTTCCTTCGATAAAAAAATCATTGCTTTATGCGGTGGTGGTTGGCTCAACTTGTTTGCTGCTTTTTATTCCTCTTTTCGATTGGGAAATTGTTTCAGGGTTTAACGAAAGTTTTTCGTACTATTTTCAAAAATTTGAATTCAATGCGAGTATCTATTATCTCGTACGGGAATGGGGGTTTTGGCAATACGGTTATAATATTGTTCAAACGGTGGGGTGGAAATTAGGCTTACTTTCAGGAACTGGAATCCTGATCTATAGTGCAATATCCTATTTTAAAAACCATCAACTAACAACCAACAACCAACAGTTATTGAAAGATTGGCTCTGGATTTATGGAATCTACTTGCTTTTTATAACTACGTTTCATCCCTGGTATGTGATTCCATTGTTAGCTTTTTCAATTTTCACAAATTTTCGGTTTGTTTTTCTGTGGTCATTTTTGATATTTTTTACCTATGCCGGATATTCAACAATGGGTTATGTTGAGAATCTTTGGATTGTGGGCCTGGAGTATTTATTGGTGGCATTATATTTTAGCCACGAACTTTGGAAAAAGTATTATCACCCTTCAATAAAGTATGCAAAATGAAAAGACTTCTCATCATCTTCTGCAAAAATCCCGAACTCGGAAAAGTTAAAACCAGAATTGCGGCAACCCTTGGCGAAGAAAAAGCATTGGCCATTTATTACAAACTCATCAACTATACACAACAAATAACAGCACCTCTTCCATTCGATAAAGTTGTTTACTACAGTAACTTTATTGACAGAGAAGACAATTGGTCTAACGATCATTTTAAGAAGGCATTACAAAAAGGAAACGATTTAGGTGAAAGAATGAAGCATGCGTTTTCTGAATCCTTTGGCCAGGGGTTTTCATCGGTTTGCATCATTGGCACAGATTGTATCGAGATTACAGAAAAAATCATCCTGGATGCTTTTGAAGTATTAGAGAAAACAGATGCGGTATTGGGTCCAGCAAAAGATGGCGGATACTATCTGTTGGGAATGAACACACTCTGGCCCGATTTATTTCACAATAAAAGTTGGAGTACGGATTCCGTTTCAAGGGATACTATTCAAGACTTTGAATCATTAAAGTTATCGTATTCGCTGCTTCCAACTTTGTCGGATGTAGATGAAGAAAAGGATGTGTCCGATTGGTTTCGTGATTAATCGATTTTATAGAACCACTTTGCATTATTCATAGACAACGGGCATGTTTCACTTTACTTTAGGATAGAAGATAATCCCTCGTTAATTCAGAATCATTTTTTAAGTTAGCAGAAATATTCGTTAAGAATGGATGCACTTACCCTTTCCGAAATCTGGATTTATCCAATCAAATCATTGGCAGGAATACGTTTACCACAGTGGGAGGTAAAATCAAAAGGATTGCGTTTCGACAGGCGATGGATGTTGGTGGATGAGAACGGAATTTTCATGACCCAACGTGCAACACCGCAAATGGCGCTACTCAAAACCTCCCTTGAAGGAAATACTCTTTCCATCACGCATAATGGGAATGCGATTTCACTCTCCCTTGATCAGGAGCCAAACGGGGAGCCTCTTCATTGCCAAGTGTGGAATGATCCTGTTGAAGTAGTTGAGGTTAATAAAGAAACCAGTGCTTGGTTCTCAGAAAATTTAGGTGTGAAATGCAAGCTCGTGGCTTTCCCGGAAGGGAATAAAAGGGAAGTTGATCCGAACTACATTTCAGGACATGAAGTTAGCCTGGCGGATGGATATCCTTTTTTAATTATTGGCGAACAATCACTAGCGAACCTGAACAATCGATTAGAGCATAAAATAGAAATGAGAAGGTTCCGTCCCAACTTTGTTTTTAAAGGAGGTAAGGCATTCGATGAGGACACATGGCGTAATTTTTCTATTGGCTCTATTCAATTCCTTGGCGTAAAACCCTGTGCAAGATGTCAGATTATTACTATTGATCCGGATACAGGAGAAAAAGGGATTGAACCTTCAAAAACTTTGGCAACTTTTCGCACAAGCAATAACAAAATTCTCTTTGGTCAAAATTTAGTTGCGCTCAATGAAGGCATTGTTAAGGTTGGTGCTTTACTTTCAATCAATTCAACGATTTGATGACTTCGCTCTAT
>JBGTGG010000411.1:0-6400 GCA_041746855.1 Cyclobacteriaceae bacterium
TGGAAGGCCACCAGATCAACAAAGGGGACAAAGTGATTTTTGCTTCCGTTGGTGCCGGTATGAATATCAATGCATTATTATATCAGTTTTAATCTCAATAATTTCTGGTTCAGTTTAATCAAACCGTTAACTTTAATAAAACTTAAAGTTGCGATGAGAAATTATTTTTTGCCACTGTTGATAATATTGTTACTGGGTTGTAATTCAAAAGAATCAGTTCAAAATACAACACAATTGAAATTGTCAGGCAATCCCATTGTTGAAGGTTGGTATGCCGATCCGGAGGGTGCAGTTTTTGGCGATACTTATTGGATATTTCCAACGTACTCGGATCAATATGAAAAGCAGGTTTTCCTGGATGCGTTTTCTTCTACGGATTTAGTTACCTGGACAAAGCATGAACAGATTTTGGATACTTCCATTATTAAATGGGCGCGGCAAGCCATGTGGGCACCGGCAATTGTTCAAAAGGGTGATCAGTATTTTTTATTTTTTTCTGCCAATGATGTCCAGCGACCTGAACGGGATTCCTGGGATCCAAATAACGATATCAATCACTATGGTGGAATAGGAATAGCAGTGGCCGATTCTCCGGCAGGGCCTTTCAAAGATTATTTAGGGAAACCTTTAATCGATGATTTTTATCATGATGCGCAACCGATTGATCAATTTGTTTTTAAGGACACGGATGAAACGTATTATATCTTCTACGGAGGCTGGGGGCATTGTAATATGGGAATTTTAAATTCTGACTTTACAGGTTTTGTGCCTTGGGAGGATGGATCCCTTTTTAAAGAGATTACACCGGAAGGATATGTAGAAGGTCCTTTTATGTTTTTACGGAATAATATTTATTATTTAATGTGGTCGGAAGGAGGGTGGGGAAATGACAGTTATAAAGTGGCTTATGCCATGGCAGAAAAGGCAACCGGACCCTTCAATAGGATCGGAAACATTTTAGAGTCTGATAAAAATATTGCAACAGGAGCCGGTCATAACTCCGTGATCAATACTCCGGGCACAGATCAATGGTACATGGTCTACCACCGCAGGCCGATTCCAAATGAAGGACGCGATCATCGGGTGATGTGCGTGGATACGTTAGCGTTCAATACCGATGGAACTATTCAACAAGTTAAAATGACTTTTGAAGGTGTTGCCGAACACACCATTTCCAAACTCAAATAGTTTGTGTTGTAAACATACTCAAGTTTATTTGGCCTGTTAATTGCATTTTGGTAAGCAGGTTCAAATTTTACGGTTATGGTACGGATTATTTCAGTTTTCGCATTCCTGTTTTTGTTGGCTTCGTGTAACTTTTATTATGTAGAACCCCAGTATGATGTGCGTGATGACGTGGTTGGGAAGTATGAAATTGAGGAGTATAGCGCGACCTATCATGATGTTACCCGTTATTCTTTTCGGATAGCAAAGGTTGGAAATTCCGGGAATGAAATCACTATTAAGAATTTTTATGGAGTGGGTATACGTGTTCGGGCGTATGTAAATTATGACCGCATTGAAATTCCAAGACAAGTGGTTGGAGGGTATGAAGTAGATGGTGTTGGGACAATTTTTAATTCAGAGTTAAGTTTGAATTACCGTGTGGTCGATTTGTACAGCAATGATCCGGCAGATTTTTGTGAAACCACTGCGTGGCTGTATTAAAATTCAAGTAGCATGTGGGCTTGCTTTTTCAAGTGCAACAGATAAAGATCACTCAGCATACCATTTACAAAGTGATCATCAATCTTAACCAATCGTGGTTTATATGCCAATACGTGTGTACCGCAATGATTGAGTATATCGGTAAGATGACTGAGGGCAAGGCTTGAACCTTGTCCTCCTGATGCAACCCCAACCAATGCGCACTTCTTGTTTCGAAAAGTGTATGGATACGCTAATCCATCAATGAATGTTTTTAGCACCCCGGGAAATGAGCCATTGTATTCCGGGACAATGAACACAAATTTTCCGCTTTCTTGCATTTGTTCACGAAAAATATTGAACTGATCATTTTTTCCTTCATTTTCGTAGAGCGCACTAAATGCAAAGTCAGTGGGTAATGTTGCCAGGTTAATAAGATTGGTTTTAATACCCAACTCTTCCAATGCTGATTGATATGCCCGTGTGATCCCAAGGGAAATAGCATCTGTTCGATTGGTTCCACAGATGATGCTAACCTCATTTATTTTGGATGTCGAATTCAAAACGAATATTAAGAGATGGGTTTTACAGTCAGAGAGGTTCCTTCATCCCGAATCACTTCAACCGCCTGGTCTTTTTCGATATAGTCACCCCGTGTGCTGGCATCAAACAATTGTCCCTCGATCATCACTTTTCCACTAGGGCGAAGCACGGTGTAGGCTATACCTGTTTTCCCGGTCATAGGTTCTTTTAAAAAGCTGGAGGTAAAGCCTGCGGAACGTTCTTGTGTATCGGAAAGGGCGAAACGGCTAAACGCTTTGGAGTCGGCAAATTTTCCTCCAAGAAAAAATAGCAAAATGAATCCTCCCACAATACCTCCCATCGCAGCGGCAGTTGCAAAGAGCAGGTCGTTCATGGGTACAAATTGAAAATCAAAGAAATCATTATTGACCATGATCAGGATTAAGGAGCCAACCGTAAGCGTGATTCCTGAAATCCCCGCAATACCAAACCCAGGGATCACAAATACCTCCACCGCGATTAGCCCCAGTCCAATAAAGAGTGCAATGATTTCCCAGTTCGCTGCCAGACCATTCAAGTAATATGGCACCAAATAAAGAACAAGCGCTATGCCAGCAGCAAGTATCGGAAAGCCTACTCCGGGTGTTTGGAGTTCAAAGTAAATACCTCCAATAATGATAAGAATTAGGATACCACTGATAAAAGGATTTAGGAAAAACGCAATTACTTTTTCACTGGCCCCAAGCTTGAAATGATCAAGTTCGTAGTTGTTGATATTGTTGCGCTTCAGGATGTCTTCTATCGACTCAACCTTCGCTTCACAAAATCCATGTGTGATTGCTTCCGAGGTTGAGAATGTGATTACCTGGCCTTCTTCAGTCACCCCTTCAATGGCAATGTTTTGGTCTACCATTGCCTCTGCAATGTGGGGATCCCGTCCTTTTTCTTCAGCGGTAGACCGCATGATGGACCGCATATACGACTGGTATTTATCGGGTGCCTTTTCACCGGTACCGTCCACAACAGTGGCCGCACCAATACTTGCTCCTGCTACCATGTAGATGCTATCACAAGCAATCGAAATAAGCGCTCCCGCTGATGCAGCATCGGAGTCTATAAAAACCCATACCGGCTTTTTATAGTCCATGATTTGATCTACAATTTCTTTTGCATCGGTAAGTACTCCACCATAGGTATCCATTTTAATGATTACCATGTCGGCATTGGTTGCGTTGGCATGCTCAAAAGCAAGTTGCACATACCTGTTCATGCGCGGATCAATCTCACTATCGATATCCATCACCATAATTCTGGTGTTTTGAGCTATTGCATTTCCGCTGAAGAGAAAAACTGCAAAAAATCCTATTATTCGAATGATCATTTTGAAAGCCACTTGGATAGGTTTAATTTGCATAAAAATAGCCATAAATTGTGGTAGACAATTAGGTTATTTTTTGTTTATCGATTTTTTTTAAATGGTCGTTGTGGGATGCTTAAACAACCTTGACGATCCTCGGTAGCCGGAAAGTTCTGGCTGGTTTTTTGCTTTTTCACGGGTTTAACAAATGATTCGGTTTAATTTTTTACGATCATGAACCAAAAAATAAATTCTATTTTTTAATCGTTAGGTTACCACTATGATAAAGATTCTTGTACTTCTTGGATTTTCGTATGTATCGCCCACAGTTCCTGCTGATTCCATTGGCATTGAAACGATCAATGGCAAAGTTGTGGTTGTTCACAAGGTGGATGCAGGCGAAACCTTGTATGCCTTGTCGAGGCGCTATGGCACTACTGTGGATGAGATTCTGAAATTTAATCCTGCTGCCGATGGTGGTCTGGAGATCGGGCAGATTGTAAAAGTACCGTACGTGCGTGCCGTAAAACAAGTTACGACCAGTGGATATGTTCACCGGGTAGCAGAAAAGGAAACGTTGTTCTCCATTTCCCGACAATACGGTATATCGGTTGATGATATTAAATCATGGAATAAGCTCAGTGGTAATTCGCTTTCTGTTGGCCAAGAGTTGGTGATTAAGAAATCGACACCAGTGGAAAGGCCTACCGTACCCGCGATGACGTCCATAGCGGGTGTTCATACCGTTGAGGCAAAAGAAACGTTATACTCGATCTCGAAAGCGTATAATGTTTCAATTGATCAATTGAAGTCCTGGAGCAATTTGGAAACGAACGAACTTAGCCTTGGGCAGATGCTGTATGTTTCACAACCCAAAACAAATTCGAAACCCGCTGAATCCACGGTGACCAATCCGCAAATAACTCCTCAACCAAAACCTCCGGTAACAGAGAAAACAATTACCATTTCTGAATCCGTACGCGGCAGTGATGAGATGGTTTCTTCAGGATTGGCAGAATTAATTGAAGGGACGGAAGGCAACCGAAAATATTTGGCGTTGCATCGAAAAGCACCTGTTGGAACAATTTTGAAAATCAGAAATGAGATGAACAACCGGGAAGTGTTTGTGCGGGTGATCGGAACCATACCCGATAATGCAATGAATGACAAAGTATTGATCAAGATCTCGAAATCCGCCTATGACCGCCTGGGCGCGATTGATCCTCGGTTCCGGGTGGAGGTGACGTACTATAAATAATTTGCTGATTAGTAAGTTTGCGAATGAAGTTCCTGATACAGATAATCAATCATCACACCACACTCACTGCTATCTTATGCGGATTTGCTGTTGAACCACGCTGTGGTTCTACTTTTAATTTTACATGCAAACCCCAGATTTAATCTGGGGCTATCATTATTAAATCCCTGCGGGATTCCAGTTTTCATTCTTTTCAAGTACAGATTGAGAATGATAATAGATGTCTATTGATTTCTTTATGAACCATCTTCCGACAACCTCCTACGCGACAATTTTCTTAATTCCCAAATTTTGGTTTCTTTTTCCAGTCCAAATTCTCAGCGTCTTCAATGGTTGGGTGATTGATTACCAGAAATTGGTTATAGCGTTCAACAAGTTGATCGTATTCAGTTCGGTATTTTTCTACGCGCTGATCGGCCGCGGTAATTTCAGCTACAATTTTTTGGAGTTTTTCATCCTGATCAAATTTTGAATATCCTTCTGCCAGTGTTGTTATTTCCGTAATCAAAGCATTGGATGCAAAGTCATATTCTTCAATCAGTTCTTCGCGCAATGATTCTGGTGTGTACCGGTTTTCAAGTAGATGATTGATCCGTTCACTTAAAACTTGAAGTTCTTCCTGGTTAAATTCATTGCTTTCCGACAGTATGTTGACCAGCTTACGCATGGATTTTATTTTTTGATTGTCATCATTGATCATTAAATTCCATGCTTGAAGGATGCTATCGTTATAGGCCAGGTAGCTTTCGGTTAGCGAGTCAATCTTGGTAAAGCCGTGTTCTTCACGCGTGCTTTCTTTCTGGCCGCACCCTGTTAAAAGAATACCACCAAGAACGAGGATACCAGCTATTTTCTCCATGTGTTGAATCATAATGCGAAATACGCAACTTTAGTTGATTGGGTTTTCCTTCAATCTATTGAAAGTCAATGTACGTAAGGTTTAAACAAAGTTTTAACTTAAATGGGCTTGAATTGTTCAAATGCTTCTTTACATGTGTTGCAATAATGGATGGACCTGCAAAGGGTTGCACCAAAGGGGTTCTTTAAATCCGTATTAGTTCCATCGCATCGCGGACAATGCGCATGTTCAAGTATATCAAGATCCGATATCACTGATTGAGAGGAGGGTGGAGGAGCAAGCCCGAATTGTTTTAGCGCCATTTTTCCCTTTTCGGTAATCATGTCAGAGGTCCATTGTGTACGGAAATTGACATCAACTTTTACCTTCGGAATGCCTTTGCTTAACAGTGTTGCTATAATTTCTTCTTTCATCATGTCAATGGCCGGGCAACCAACAAAAGTGGGGGTCAAGCCAATGGTTACGTTTTCATCTTCTATCACAACTTCTGAAATTACTCCAAGGTCCACAATGGACAACACAGGGATTTCCGGATCCTTTACTTCTTCCAACCATTTCAATATTTGATCCTTCTTGTTTTCCATTACAGGTAGGTTATTGCAAACGCCTTCTCAAAAATCTGATTGAGGTGATGCTTCATGTGCTTTACATAATCAGAAGCCAACCATTCCAGCGTTTGTTCTTCATCGGAATCTTTTGAAGAGCGAACGGCTTTTTTACTGTTTTCTGATTTCATGTTTGTTAAAACAGAACTGAT
>JBGTGG010000412.1:0-9910 GCA_041746855.1 Cyclobacteriaceae bacterium
GCGGTAAGCGTAGTGAAAAGTAACTTCTCATACCGCCTTCGCGCTTCCGTTGCGCGTTCGGCTGTTGGATACTTCGTGAGGTAAGCATAATAACTTTGATAGGTATTCTCTTTTAATGCATCGAGGTAAGCAACTTCATACCTAAGTTCTTCCGCCCGCTCACGTTGTACTGCATAAGGGAATGACGACAAAAAATAACTATACGCATCCTCCGTATTAATATCCATGGCCCGCGCAAATGCTGCGCTGTGAATTTTTGTCCTCAAGTTCACCAGCAAGCCACTATCGAGCGGAATTCGGTTTAGTTTCTCCCGTTCGCGTGGTTCAACCGTTGTGTAGCGCTCCATTGCTTGTATACAGAATGTGTAAGCCGAATCAATTTGGTAAGCCGGGTTCTCAGGGGCAAAGAAATAAAGTGAAGTGATATAATATGCCGCTACACTCAGGCTGTCTTTTCGTAGGGCTTTGTTCAAATTCGAATGTGCCTTGTCCCACCGTTGTTTTTCGAGGTTATTCAGGGCAGACCGCTCAGCACTTGATTGACCCCTCAGTACACCAGCCGTAACAATTACTAAACAAATCATTGCAAAAAGCCGTGTAATCATCACTATATTTGGATAATGACCAAAATTACAAAGTTTCAGCAACCCATGTTACTCGCGCACGGGTGTAGACAAAATTTATCCACAATGAGTTTTCCGAATCGATTGGTTGCATCAAAAAAATTTGTAAATTTTAACTTCACAAAAAATTAAGAATGGCTAAGCTAAAGAATATTATTAAACAACTAGCCGAGAAGGACTACAAAGCTATTTACGATTCGTTGATTGAAAGCAATGCCGATAAATCAGCGTATCTATTGCAGGCCTTACGTCTCCGCCAGCTTTCCGACAATAAGATCATGACGGAACTGGATGTGAATGCAAACGCATATTACACCCTGCGTTCCCGATTAAACCTTAAGATCGAGGAATATCTAATGGAGCAATTGGAGAGCCCGCGAACCGATGTACTTCGTAAAGTAGCCAACATCAATGAAGTTTTGTTTACCAAGAAGAAAGCAATATCTGTTGCAACACTTAAGAAGCTTGAGAAAGAGTTGCTGGACTATGATTTGGCCAATGAACTGACGGTCATTTATAAATCACTCAAAAAACTGAATGTCAATTCCCCCGATTATTTTCAATATTCACAATTGTACAACCGCCATGTAGCCTACATGTTGGCTGTGGATAAGGCCGAAGACCTGCTGGCTGATTATTTTAAAAAATATGGTGACTACCTCCTCAATGCCGGAGAAGTTGAGAAACTTGGACTGAGTTTGCTCATGAAAGAAATGATCAATGTGGCCAAACTATACGAATCCCATCGGCTCTATGTTTATCAGAGTTGCATGTATGTATTCCACCGGCTTTTTGTAGAGAAAGATGAAGGAAATGAAGATACAGAAAGTGAATCCATTGAAGACATCTTCGAGAAAGCGCAGAAAATATTTGACAGCTACCATTTGGATGCCATCTACTACCATTTAAACCTGGTCTTTGAATTCCTGAAACTAGAGTATTACAACCATTATAAAGTTTACAAACAAGCAGAAAAATTTTATGAAGAAGTAAACGATGCTTCTGCCAACCTGCTGGTAAACTATCCAACCTTTACATTTCCTGCACAGTTCCTGATTTCTAAAATCCATCGGCAAATCCGTACCGGAAATGAAAAAGAAATGTACCACGAAAATGAAAACATCTTCATGGATTATGAGGTAGATAAGGTGGACGTGCCCAAACATATTGTTTACACCGTATACAGGGCGATCTCTGCTTACTATGTAGAAAAGTATGACGAAGCCGCCAAGCTTATCAACAATCTGCTGAACGAAGTGAGTTTAAAGAAATATCCATACACCCAATTAGAGATTAAGTCCTTTCTTGCATTGCAATATACCTTGATGCAGGATTATGAACTCTTTAACCAATTGGCAAATTCCATTCAACGCCAAATCCGAATTTTCGGAAAGGATAGTTGCGAGAACATCCAACTCTTCATCAAGATTTTAAAAATTTCCACCAGCGAAGCAAAGAAAGAAAAGACTAAAAAGATCAACGCAATTATTCCCAAATTGAATGCTTCGGAGGTAAATTATTTTGCCCCCACCAAATTGATCAAGCTGGACGAGGTATTGGTGAAAAAACTAACAGAATATTAGTTCGAGATTTAAAAATTTTTCTATAAAAAAGCTCTTTGAGGTTATCAAAGAGCTTCTTTTTTTATGGCTTGGTATAGATTCAAATCGCCAATTGCACAATACTTTCGTGTGATAAAGGTTTGTTTATATACTGCTTAACATTTTCATATTTCTTAGATCTGTTGAAATCCTGCGGGTTAATGGAGGAGGTCAACATCACAATCTTGCATTTTCCTTTTGCAACGTTTGTCAGTTTCTCAAATTCATCAAGAAATTGAAAACCGTCCATGAGTGGCATATCGATATCAAGGAAAATCACATCAGGCAAAACATTATCGGCTACATCAAGTTTCTCCATGTTCTTCAGAAACTCAATGGCACTCTTTGCACCCGTATGCGTATAAATGTTTTCTGCTATGGCTGCAGCCTCGATCATTTTTTGGTTGATGAGGTTATCAATCTCATTGTCATCGATCAACATTACTGTCTTAAATTTCCTTGCTGCCATACGTTTTTTTTTGAGCTTTATAAAAATAACCTTTTGATGTTTAATTCCAAAGGTTTCCTAAACATCAAACTTAATTCCTTGTGCCAATGGCAAGGTTCTTCCATAATTGATGGTATTGGTCTGCCTGCGCATATACACCTTCCAGGCGTCTGATCCCGACTCACGGCCACCACCGGTTTCTTTCTCCCCACCAAAAGCCCCACCAATCTCTGCACCGGAAGTTCCTATGTTCACATTAGCGATCCCACAGTCAGAACCTTCTTGCGAAAGGAAGGCCTCCATCTCGTGTAGGTCCGAAGTAATAATCGCGGAAGACAATCCCTGCTTGACTCCATTTTGGATAGCAATGGCCTCCGAAAGGTTTTTATATTTCATGATGTACAAAATCGGGGCAAAGGTTTCTTCCTGAACGATGGCAAAGTCATTTTGAACTTCGGCAATAGCGGGCTTCACATAACAACCCGATTCGTATCCTTTACCATTAAGCACTCCGCCCTTTACCAAAAAGGTACCGCCTTCTTTTTTTACTTCACGAAGTGCACGTTGATAAGCTTTTACAGCAAGTGTGTCGATGAGTGGTCCCACATGGTTATTTTCATCCAGTGGATTACCGATGGCCAATTGATTGTATGATTTTTTTAGTTTCTCTTTTACCGTATCGTACAGGCTTTCATGGATGATCAATCTACGTGTAGAAGTACAGCGCTGTCCGGCAGTTCCAACTGCACCAAACAACGCTCCGCGAATCGCCAACTCAGGATCGGCATGCTCGGAAATAATGATGGCATTGTTACCACCCAACTCCAACAACGGTCGGCCTAAACGTGCAGCAACAGTTTGACCAACGGCCTTGCCCATCCGCACCGAACCTGTAGCCGATATCAAGGGAATATCTTCATTGCTAGCAAGCAAGTGGCCGATTTTATAATCACCATTTACAAGGCATGAAACACCTTCGGGCACGCCATTCTTTTCAAAAACTTTTTGGATGATATTTTGACATGCAATACTGCACAACGGGGTTTTTTCTGATGGTTTCCAAATACACGTGTCACCACAAACCCAGGCTAGCATTGCATTCCACGACCATACCGCAACCGGAAAATTAAACGCAGAAATAATTCCTACTATGCCGAGTGGGTGATATTGTTCGTACATCCGGTGATCAGGGCGTTCCGAGTGCATGGTTAATCCATGCAACTGACGTGAAAGTCCAACAGCAAAGTCACAGATATCGATCATCTCCTGCACTTCGCCCAATCCTTCCTGATAAGATTTTCCCATTTCGTAGGAAACCAACTTGCCGAGTGGCTGTTTATATTTTCGAAGTGCCAGTCCTATTTGACGAACCACTTCCCCCCTTTTTGGCGCGGGCCATTTTCGCCATTCCAAAAAGGCTTGCTGTGCAGTGTCCACAACTTTTTCAAAGGTTTTTGGATCAGCAGCTTTTACCGAGCCGATTAGTTTTCCATCAACCGGTGAATAGGATTGGATGACAGTACCGGTTGAACGAAGCCATTTACTGCCCGTAGAAACACCAGGATTTGATTTTTTTATTTCGAGGGATTGAAGTGCTTCTTTAATTCCAAAATTTTTCATCGGTGGTAAACTTAAGGTTACTTAGTTAGACAAACTAAATCGAGATTAACAATGTAGAACGGCAAAACTAAGCCTTTTCCTTAAAATATCAGGTTATTTCCAATCCAAACCATATACACCTTTCTCTCCATTGGGATAGATCCCCTCTATCAAAACCCCTCCCCGTTTCATCGCAAGGATGCGATTCAGATCTTCCAAATTGTCAACACTTATTTTATCGACAAACGTGATGATGAAATCTTTTTTGACGGTGGCCTCCAACCAACTTCCTTCCTTTATTGAATTTACTTTCACACCCCCCTCCAATCCTAATCGGGCCAGTTCCTGATAGGATACGTCTTCGAAGGTTGCTCCATCCAACGCATTCGCTACTTCCATTTTGTAGGTTTCTTCCTGACCTTCAAAATTTTTGAGACGTGTTTTTAATTCCCTTCTATCACCCTTGTGAATAATCGTTACTTGTATTTCATCACCGGGGCGGTGACGTGCCACACGCTCTTGCAACTCCGATACATTCGCAACCGGATGATCGGCAATCTCTATGATTACATCGCCCACTTCTATTCCGGACTGCTCGGCAGCACTGCCTTTGTTTACCCTGCGCACCAATACACCCTGGTTGACGGGCAGATCAAAACGCTCGGCAATACGTGCTGTGACACCTTCTATCTGCACCCCTAACAAACCACGTTGTACTTGACCGAACTCCAACAAATCATCCATTACTTTTTTTACCAACGAAACCGGAATCGCAAAAGAATAACCCTGATATCCTCCGGTGGATGTGGCGATTGCCGAATTGATCCCTACTAATTCCCCTCTTAAATTCACAAGTGCTCCGCCACTATTGCCAGGGTTTACCGCTGCATCGGTTTGGATAAAAGATTCCACTTGTAAATTATTTCGATCACCAAGAATACCGATGTTGCGTGCTTTTGCACTTACGATACCGGCAGTAACGGTTGAATTTAATTCAAACGGATTACCGATGGCCAATACCCATTCACCAGCTTGCAAGGCATCCGAATCGCCATAACGGACAAACGGCAAATTGTAAGAATTGATTTTTAGCAAAGCCAGGTCTGTGGTGGGATCAGCACCCATTACTTTTGCATAGTAGCGGTCGTTGTTGTTCAATACCACTTCAATTTGTGTTGCCTCTTCCACCACATGATAATTCGTAACAATAAATCCATCATCCGAAATAATAACACCGGAACCAGACGAACGTGCAGGACTGTCAAAATAACTTTCGAGCGGGTTCAAACTAAAATTCCCTGCTCCATACGAAGTTCGTAAATGCACGACACCTTGCGTTACCAATCGTGAAGCTTCTGTAAAATCCAGATGATACGGTACTTTATAAGACGTATCGCGGGCAGTTGCATTGGTCTTTAATAATTGTTGACGTTCTTCAATGGAGCGATAAGGCTTTTGCGGGGATTCAAAATATCGAAGTGTGAAAATAGAACCCAACACCCCGCCAATACAGGCAGCGACTAGAATCACAAAAACAAGTAACGCGCGCTTCATGGGTTATATGGAAATTTCAATTTCATTTCTGAAAATTAAGGAATTTAAAAGAGATCGTTTGGCCATTAAACGAAAAAGGGTTGATCCCACCTATTAAAGCAGGACCAACCCCTAAACAACCTACCTATGCTAACTTTAGTTTACTTTGATCCTAGTTTTGAGCGCTTTCTTTTCATCCTTTGGAATGTTGACTTCTAAAATTCCATTGGTATAGCTGGCCGCTATCTTGTTGGCATCAACATTTTCAGGAAGTGTGAAAGAACGGCTGAACGAACCATATTGGGTTTCGATCGAATGGAAATTCTGTTCTTTCGTTTCATTCTTGTACTTACGCTCACCGCTGATGGTCAAGTACTTCTCATTCAAATCAATTTTAAAATCCTCTTTGTTCATACCCGGTACGGCCACATGGATTTCGAATCCTTTTTCATTCTCCAAAACATCCACTTTCGGAACAAATGAATACGCTGAACCTCCGGAACGCGCAATGTCATCGTTGAAAAAACGATCAATTAAATGACTGAATGATGCTGGCGCAAAGTCATTGACGGGTTTAAATCTTACTATACTCATAACTTTAATTTTTAAGGTTTTTGAAATTTTGTTTGTACCGATCCTATTATTGAAAAGTGTGCCGATAGAATTTTCGCGCCACAATGGCTACTTTATTTCATTTAATTTAAAATAATAAGCCATTATGTCTTAATTATAAATTTATTCAGGAAAAAACAACCTATCCGTCAAGTTTGCGTTATACTTTGACATTCTATGTATATAGAATTATATAATACTTTAAGTACTACGAAATGATTTCAAAGAACCTTACGGCAGCCTCCACCAAACCAATCATTCTGGGCATTCTCAAACACGGAAATAGCTATGGATACCTGATCATAAAAAAGATTAAGGAAATGTCGGGGGGCAAAATGCAATACTCAGACGGTATGCTTTATCCCGTTCTTCATCGGCTCGAAAAAGAAGGACTTATCCAGTCAAACTGGAAAATGGAAAACGATACGAAGCCAAGAAAATATTATGAGATTACTGCAAAAGGTAAAGCAGCACTCCTTGTTGAACAAGAACAATGGCAACATGTGAATGCCGTGCTCAATGAAATCTGGGAAATAAAACCATCTAATTCTTAACCTATGTTCGACCTGGAAGCTGCCATCAAGCAATGGCTTAAATTGTTTAGAAAACATAAAGCCTTTAATCACGGATCTATCCGCGAAATGGAATTACACTTACGCGATCACATTGATGATCTTATCGCGAGTGGCCACAGTGAAAAAGAAAGTTTTGATTTGGCGGTAAAAGCGTTTGGCGAAATACCGAAAGTTGCAACGGAAGCGTATCAAAACATTAAACCGGCATCATCGAACATGGCCTTTGGCCTTGTCAGGAATTATTTAAAGATTGGAATCCGCAGTATTTCCCGTAAACCATTTTTTACTTTTTTAAACACATTTGGACTTGCCATTGGGATGGCGGGTGGTCTGCTCATTGCATTGTTTATCCATGATGAACTTATTTTTGATAAGATGTTTGCGGATGCTGATCGCATCTATCGCATTAACATTGATAATCAAACAAGTGGAGAGTTTAGTGCGCATGCATCTGCCCCGGGTCCGATGGCGGGCGTTTTGGTTCAGGATTGTCCGCAAGTAGAATTGGTCACGCGATTTAGAGAAGTGGGAAGTACCCTGATGCGCAGTTCAGATTCTACACTGAATGTAAAAGAAAAATATGTTGTCGGTGCAGACTCTGCATTCTTCGAAATGTTTGGACTCGGTTTATTGGAAGGCGATTCACGCACTGCTTTAAAAAATCCCAACACTATTGTCATTACAAAAACAGTTGCCAAAAAACATTTTGGTTTGAAAAGTGCCTATGGCCAGCGTTTAGTACTGGACAATAAACAGACGTATATGGTTACCGGAGTAATGGATGATCTTCCCCAGAATTCCTTTCTCCGAAATCATGGTGTTTTTATTTCCCTTTCAAGTTATCAAGATGAAAATACAACCGCCTGGAATACCTGGTACTTTCCAACGTTTGTCAAGATAAAACCCAATACACATGTTGCCGATTTGCAAGCATTTCTTGATAATGTAAAAGAACGTTACCTGATTCCGTGGGCAATGACATTCGTACCGGGTTTAACTATTGAAAGCTCACGTGCCTCCGCGAAAGAAACCGGTGATTTCATGCGCTTCAATACAACTGCTTTACCCGATATTCATTTACATTCCGTTAACCGGGAAGGCGAGTTTAGTCCCAATAGTACAATACAAAATGTTTACATTATGGCTTTCATTGGATTCTTCCTGATCCTCTTGGCAGCCGTTAACTTTATGAACTTATCAACGGCACAATCCTTAACGCGCGCAAAGGAAGTAGGTATCCGCAAAACACTTGGTTCAAATCGATTCGGCCTCATCCGACAGTTCTTAACAGAATCAGCACTCATCTCGTTTCTTTCGTTGTGCCTTGCCATTCTTATGGTGGGTATTGCGATCCCTTTCTTTAATGAACTCTCCGGAAAAATAATTTCTATACCCTTTACCAATCCACTTTTCTGGATCGTGCTGATAGCGGCAACTTTCGCGTTGGGAATATTCTCGGGAAGTTATCCTGCATTTTTTCTGTCAAGGTTTATTCCTGCGCAGGTATTAAAAGGAAGTTTAGGGGAAATACGCGGTGGCAACATCAGGAATTTGTTGGTGATCTTTCAATTTGGAATTTCTGTTTTCCTGATTGTTTGTACGCTCGTTGTTTTTCAACAAGTCAATTTTATTCGTAATAAGGAACTTGGTTTTCAAAAAGATCAAATCCTTATTATAGACGATATCTATGCTGCGGGAAACCAGCGCGAATCCTTTAAGGAAGAAGTTAAGAAAATCGGGCAAGTACAAAGTGTTTCGCTAAGCAGTTTTTTACCTACACCCTCAGACCGAACAGGGACAACGTATTTTTCTGAAAGTGCATTCGAAAATGGTGATTTCAGATCAGAGAAAGCCGTCATCATTGAGCGGTGGAAAATAGACCAGGATTATGCAGCTACGCTCGATCTTAAAATTGTTGCCGGGCGTGACTTTAGCAGCGAATTCAGAGCGGACTCCAGTAGTATTCTGATAAACGAATCAGCGGCTGCCATGCTTGGCGTCACTCCGGAAAAAGCGCTGGGCATGCGACTGACCAGTGACTTCCATCGAAGTGATAAAGAGAACATGGAATACCATACCATTATTGGCGTAATCAAAAATTTTCACTTCGAATCGTTGCGAAACAGTATTGATGGGTTGACACTGATGATCGGAAATAATCCCAATAAAATGATTGTCAAGCTGAGTGGTGGTGATTTCAAAAGCGCCATTGTCAATATTGAAGAAACCTGGAGAACAATTGCACCCGGACAACCCTTCAGTTATTATTTTATGGACGAATCTTTTAATGATACCTATAAAGCGGAATTACAATTAGGAAGTATTTTCATCACCTTTACAATGCTCTCTATTTTCATTGCATGCCTTGGCTTATTTGGACTTTCCGCATTTAATGCAGAAAAGAAAACGAAAGAGATTGGTATCAAGAAAGTATTGGGTGCAAGTATTGTTCATATCTCCTATCAGCTTTCCTTCAACTTTCTGAAATTAGTGGGTATTTCCATCCTCATTTCCTTGCCGCTGAGTTGGTATGTGATGGACAAATGGCTGGAAGATTTTACGTATCACGTTCAAATCAGTGGGTGGGTTTTTGTGGCAGCAGCCTTTGTGGCGATTGCCATTTCTATACTGACGGTAAGCTATCAGAGCATCAAAGCTGCAATCATGAGTCCAGTGAACAGTTTGCGGTCGGAATAGATTGATCTCAAAATAAAGGAATTGAAACAAATTTTGCAGAACGCTTTGCGTTTTTAGGCACAAGCCTTAATATTGCACTCCAAATTTTCCTCCTTAGCTCAGCTGGTTAGAGCATCTGACTGTTAATCAGAGGGTCCTAGGTTCAAGTCCTAGAGGAGGAGCAAACAAAGCCTGTTAGATTCATTTCTAGCAGGTTTTTTTGTTTCATCTTTAATGACATGG
>JBGTGG010000413.1:0-5187 GCA_041746855.1 Cyclobacteriaceae bacterium
AAGTTTGGAACAGTCGGGGCGGTTGCACTTGATGCACATGGAAATCTGGCAGCGGCAACTTCTACCGGAGGAATGACCAACAAAAAATTCGGACGCGTGGGCGATACCCCCATGATTGGTGCCGGCAATTATGCCAACAATAAAACGTGTGCCGTGTCGTGTACCGGAAGTGGAGAATATTTTATCCGTGCAGTAGTGGCGTATGATGTTTCCTGTTTAATGGAATACAAAGGGTTGAGTTTGCAGGAAGCATGTAAAGAAGTTGTTCAGCATAAACTTCAGCAACTCGGTGGCGATGGCGGACTTATCGCCATGGATGCAAACGGCACGATAGTTTTAGAGTTTAATACAGTAGGCATGTATCGCGGCCAACGCAATGCGAGTGGGTTGAATGAGGTATCGATTTATAAATAAACGCATCTCATAAAACACCCAGCCAAACCGTCATTCAGCGGTCCCCGTCATTCGTTCACTGGCTTAAGTTTGCAACTTAAGCCTACTCAATAATTTGAAGTTTGCAACTTCCTTTACTCCAAAAACTCAATCTCCAATAATCCCTTACCGCCTGAATAATCAATTGCGCTACTGTAAACATAATGCTCCGCTTCATAAACAACTCCTTCTGCCACTGGGTTTTGATGAATGTACTCCAATCGTTGATCCATCATCTCGTTTGTCGATAGTTCTATTGGCCGATTGTCTTGTTGCCAAAATTGAAAGTATTTGTTATTGGTGTTGTCCTTTGCTGCCGACTTAAACAACCATAGCATCCAACCCCTTCTGCTTTCCTGATTATTTTGTATCTCTTTGAGCAATGTCTTCGCGGTATGTTTTTTCATATCGCGTAAAATATCAGATAAATTAAATCCATTTTTTGCTGAGGCTATCAAATGAACATGGTTGTTCATGATCACATAGGCATGTAAGACCAGCCCTTTTGATTGTTGGCAATACCGCAGGCTATCGATGATTACATTTTTATATGCCGGTCGTGATAGTGCATCTACCCATTGTACGGTTGCAAAAGTAATGAAGTGCGGTTGTTGATGATCGGATATTTTGTATTTGGAGGACATGGGCTAACGGGCAAAATTAAATCTACGTTTAAAGATAGCTGGATGGAATGAAGTTGCAAACTTCTTTCTATTGGGAAGCTTAAGTCGCGCGCTTGCCTGCACACATGCCGAGACTTAACCTAGGCATAAGGCATTCATTTTTCATCCGGAGCTTGTCTGTCAGCCTGAGCCTGCCTGCGAATAGCCTCTACGGTAAAGGCAGGCTTGTCGAAGGCTATTTGGGGGTCAACAAATAAGGTTTCGATAAACCTGTCTGTCCGATAGGCAGGCTCAACCTGACATTGGGGTCTAACCAAACGCCTCCTGAATCGGAAGAATCTTAATAGTGCGGTTATCCAGCGTAAACCGATCACCATTCGCAAGAATGTGCGTCACCAAATTAGACATCGACATAGGTGTACCTTTTCTCAATTGACCGTGCGCATTGTGGGTAAGTTTACTTGCATCCATCACCACCACCATACCGGAACCAATCACTTTAAATTCATTGCAATTTCTAATCACCAACCCGGTATCTTCCGCCAATCCGATTCCAAGAAATGTAGGATGGATAGCAACCGCTTCCGCCAACCTCCCAAACCTGCCCCTGCGAATAAAGTGCGTATCAATAATTACCTCTGGAAGAAAACCTAATCCTTTCCCCATCAGTACCGCACCTTTGAGCAACGCTTCACTACTACTTCCACCGGCTATCATTTCTTGCGCCATCATCATGGCACCAGCACTGGTTCCGGCAATTACAAAATGTTCATCCTTAAATTTCTGATCAAGGAGTTTATGTAATTTGGTACCGCCAATAATATTGGATATCCGTGATTGATCTCCACCGGAAAACATCACACAATTCGCATTCGCAAACAACGTAAGTGTATTCGCGGTTTCGCATTGCCGCGATTCCGTTAAGTTCAAAACCGTTACATCCGTGCATCCTAATTTTTTAAAAGCCTCCAGGTAATTAGCACCTACTTTCTTGGGAATACTCGATGCGGTAGGGATCACCACAATTTTTGAATTGACACCCCCACTCTCTTTTACCACCCAGGATAAAATTCCTTCTTCAATAAAATCCAGGCCTTTATACTCATTGCTGCCCTTGTCCTCATTTCCTCCAATGGGTATCAGTATTCCCTTTATTGTATCCATTTTTAACAATTATGATCAATTATCACGATGAGGGGCAAAAATGACTATTAATTCTTGTTAAAAAATCTATATTGAAATTAAATCATCAATCCATACATTTTTCATGAAAGTTCTTGAATTACGCGCACTGAAGGGACCGAACTATTGGTCAGTAAACAGACACAAACTGATCGTCATGGTGCTCGACATCGAAGAACTGGAACACCGCCCCACCAATACCATTGATGGGTTTTTGGAAAGACTGGAAGCCATGTTCCCTACCATGTACGAACACCGGTGTTCAGTTGGTACTCCAGGGGGCTTCTTTGAACGTGTGAAAGAAGGCACCTGGATGGGACACGTAATCGAGCACATTGCCCTGGAAATACAAACCCTTGCCGGGATGGATGTTGGTTTCGGAAGAACGCGCGGATATGGTGAGGAAGGTGTTTACAATGTTGTGTTTGCATATTTGGAAGATGAGGTTGGAAAATATGCGGCCCATGCTTCCGTACGAATTGCTGAAGCATTGGTAGAAGGCAAACCCTACGATCTCACACCCGACATACAGGAGATGCGGGAAATCCGTGAGCGCGTCAGGTTAGGACCGAGTACCGGATCAATTATCGAAGAAGCAGAAGCCCGGGGCATTCCGTGGATTCGTTTAAACAAACATTCCCTCTGCCAGCTCGGCTATGGTGTAAATCAAAAAAGAATTCAAGCTACTGTTACCAGCCAGACCAGCAATATCGGGGTGGAGATTGCGTGCGATAAAGAGGATACAAAATTCTTACTCGAACAAGCTGAAGTGCCGGTTCCGAAAGGAGATATTGTCCGGTCAGAGGCGGGACTTGAATCGGCTGTTGCTAAGATCGGCTATCCCCTCGTTGTAAAACCGATCAGTGGCAATCACGGACGTGGCATCACCACCAATGTGATGAACTGGGAAGATACGCTGATCGCTTTTCATGCTGCCAAAAAAGTATCCAACTCCATCATCATAGAAAAGTATATTACGGGAGAAGACTATCGCCTGCTGGTGATTAACTATAAACTTGTTGCGGCAGCAAAACGGACCGCTGCGCACGTTGTCGGGGATGGAAAATCGACTGTACAAGAATTAATAAACCTGGTCAACAAAGATCCAAAAAGAGGATTCGGCCACGAAAAAGTGCTGACAATGATTGATGTTAACGATCTGACATTAAGCATTATAAAAGAGAAAGGTAAAACCATCGATTCGGTTCTTGAAAAAGGAGAAATCTTAAAACTAAAAGATACGGCCAACCTGAGTACGGGCGGAACTGCGGAAGATGTGACGGATATCGTGCATCCCTATAATATTTTTATGGCCGAGCGGATCGCCAGGATTATCGACCTCGATATTTGTGGTATTGATATCATGACCACGGATATCGGACAACCACTTCCTGAAACCGGTGGTGCCGTATTGGAAGTAAATGCCGGGCCCGGCTTTAGAATGCACCTTGCTCCTGCCGAAGGGTTACCAAGAAACGTAGCGGGCCATGTCATCGACATGCTGTATCCTCCGGGAGTTTCTTCAAGGATTCCAATTGTTGCAGTAGCGGGAACAAATGGAAAAACAACCACCACCCGCTTGATCGCACACATGGCGCGAATGAAAGGATTTAAAGTTGGGTATACGACAACTGATGGCGTGTACATTCAAAATCGTATGCTCATGACGGGCGATTGTACCGGGCCTGCCAGTGCTGAGTTCGTACTCCGGGATCCAACGGTTGACTTTGCCGTTTTAGAATCTGCACGAGGCGGAATTCTGCGGGCAGGATTGGGATTCAAACATTGCGATATTGGAATCGTTACCAATGTGGAAGCTGACCATTTAGGACTGAAAGGAATTCACACGATCGAACAATTGGCACAGGTGAAAGGTGTTGTTCCTGAAACGGTTTTTCCGGATGGATATGCGATCCTCAATGCGGATGACGATCTGGTTTATGACATGCGCAAAAATGTAAAATCCAAAGTCGCGTTGTTTTCACTCGATGAAAAAAGCAAGCGCATCCGTAAACAAATGCGCGAAGGTGGGTTAAGTGCCGTTTATGAAAACGGATACATCACCATTTGCAAAGGCGAATGGAAAATGCGGGTAACGAAAGCGATAAACGTTCCTTTAACCTTTGAAGGAAAAGCAGTCTTCATGATTCAAAATGTTTTGCCAGCAGTGCTAACCGGATACATACGCGGATTTTCAATTGAAGATATTAAGGTGGCGCTCGAATCCTTTATTCCTTCCCCATCGCAAACTCCCGGAAGGCTCAACATGTTCCGCTTCAAAAACTTTAATGTGTTACTGGATTATGCACACAACGCAGCCGGACTTCGTGCTTTGAAAAAAATGGTGGAACAAATGGAGGGCACACCCAAAATTGGAATGATAGCTGGTATTGGTGACCGCAGACCGGAGGATAATCATGAGATTGGTGCAGTGGCTGCCGAAATGTTTGATGAAATCATCATCCGTCAGGATAAAAACCTTCGCGGGAAAACGGAATCAGAACTGATCGAAATGATCCACAATGGCATTAAGGGTGTTAATCCTGATAAGAAGGTAACAGTCATTCCATCGGAGAAAGATGCTATTACTTTTGCGATGGCAAATGCCCCGACAGGGTCTTTACTGGTGTTTTGCAGCGATGTGGTACCGGATGCACTTAATCTGGTCATGCAGTATAAAGAAGAGGAGAGCAAAAAATATCAATTGAAGTAAAGGTTATCCAATACAAGATAAATGGCTGGAATATTCACTACCTTACAGGATATGAATATTTTACGAAGCTGGAGAGAGCAAAAGGCTATGCTCATGAGGAGATTCCCGACACTCAACGATCAGGATTTTGATTTTGAAGAAGGGGGAAAAGAGACGATGCTAGAACGGTTGGCTGCAAAGCTCGAAAAAACCAAACTGGAATTGGAAATCTTGTTTGCGGAGTTACAGCGCTATTAA
>JBGTGG010000414.1:0-4766 GCA_041746855.1 Cyclobacteriaceae bacterium
AAGGTTACGATCTATGAACTAAAATCTTATCTTGATGATCAAATGCCAGAGATGACTCGGAAATTAAAAGGGAAACCACAGTATCCCTATACGTTTTCGAGAGGGCATGATTTTCCGTTGGTGATTGAGAATGAATAACAATGTGAGTTCCACTTTAAATGTTGCGCTATCTCAACTAATATCATATCACTCCATATCCAAATGATGAGCATGTAGAACCCCATTTCCGCACCTCAAAAAAAGGAAATTAATCCCCACTATAGGGAATCCTGATCATTATTTATCAGGTTAATTTTTTGAAAGACAATCCGTTACCAATTTGGGGGTTGTTGGCATATCACTTGAATGAAGTAAGAGCATAATACTATCATTCAAATTAAATTATAGAAATATAAAAAAAATAATTTTTGCCTGTATTGCACTTGTAGCAAGTGGAATGGTTAGTGCCAACACAATGGATGCTCCTGTTGCCAAGGCTGTTTTCGTGAATCAAGAAGAAAAAGTTAAAATCAAACCTGAGGAATTACCTGAAGCTGTGAAAACAGCGGTCAAGGAAGATTATCAGGGATGGGAAATCAGCCAGGCATATAAGTACACGTTGAAAGAAAATTTTGAGGTAGAACTCAAAAAAGAGACTGAGACTAAAACTGTAAAGTTTGACAAAGAAGGAAATGTGATAGACTAAATGCACTAGCATTTTAGTCGAGCGCAAGAAAGGCCAGGATAATACCTGGTCTTTCTACTTTAAAGATCGACTACAATTCCAACCTGGCCGTCAACACCATCGACTTTCCACCATCGCTGTCTGTTACCAGCACGATGTTGGTTGTATGATTTGAAATTTCTTTATGTATGGTTACCGATTCAACTTTTAAGGAAGGATCAGGTATTTCCACAACTCGGTAAACATTGGCCACGGCATTGTCAGCAATATCGATTATCCCTACAAAACTGCCCAGCACTTCACCATCATCATACGTATTCGGAGTGTTTTCAACAGATGCTGTAAAAAGCAAGCGTGCTGAACCTAAAAAAGCTGAGGCCCCTGAAAATCCGGCCTCAATACCGTTGATGAAGGGCAATTCAAACAGCGTTGATTCAGGTACGGGAAATGAGATCCTTCCTTCAAAAAATGCTAGCAACTCATTGTACACAAACGTGAAGATTACATTTCGTCCGCGGTTAAATAAATAAAGTTCTCCCTGCAGAAAAGCAATGGCTTCAATGTTGAGTTCATGATTTTCGAGAATTGGCAGACTTTTTAAATTTTCATAAAAAGTGGTGATGTTGTATTCTTTTACTGAAATACTGTCACCGATTGTAATCATCAAAAATTTATCACGCGCTGAGGAGTAAGAACCTGATCCAAAAACAATGATTTCATTTTCACTGATCATCTCCATTGCTTCAAAATCCGGTTTGAGTTTTTTCGCAATCACTTCACCAGTCAGGTGTTCGAACGAATGGATTGGTGATTTGGAAACAACTTTGAAATCCTCATTTAGCAAAAAAAGGAAAGGTGAATTATCGCCTATCGCATAGTAGTTATTTCCGGACTTTACTATTCCCGATGTGCTCGGAATGTCCAATTCACGTTGATGTAAAATTTCAATTTTCAAACCTTGTTGACAAGCCGTAGAAAAAATAGTCAATAAAATAATAGTTTTTGTTAGCAGTAATTTTTTACTCACCACCTTTCTTTGCGCCAGGCAAACGGCTTTGAAGAAAGGCAATTTGTCCGCGATGATTGGACTCATGTTCGCAAACATGAAACCATTTCCAATACGTATTCAAAGGTTCACGTTCTGACCAAATAGGATCTACCGCCAACAACCATTCATCGTCTTTCTTTTTCAATTCTGCCAACGTCTTCTCCCGAACAGTAGTAATTTTATCTATGTAATACTTTACGTCATGCCCTTTGATATTTTTGCGACCAGCATCACCCAGGTTCATGGCATCTCCCCATTCTTTCGTTTCTTCGGCATTCAATTCTTGTCTTCCTTCGAATGTATTGATTTGATAAAATTTATCCGTTGCCCCCAAATGAAGGATTAGCGCACCAATCGAATTTGCATCTGCATCATGCACGTAATCCAATTGTTCCATCGTAAGCGACTTCACCATATTTAATATCGTATGCCGGTTATAATTCAGCATGGAAACCAATGTTCCAATTTGTGGAGTATAGCCTTCGATTGGCCCGATTACATGGGTGCTTTCTTTTGGGAATTGAGCAGCGTTTGCAACATGGTTGATCCCCAATCCTACCAGACCCATGGTGATGGCTGCTGATGTTTTAATGAAGTTTCTTCTATTGCGAGCGGTTTCCATAATGAATTGTTGTTTGTTGGTAAAACCAAGTTAGAGAAACGTACCCAAACAAAGTATTTATTTCACAACTTTTCCTGTCGCCACCCGTCCAGTGTTATGCTGCGCTTGAAAGAAGTACATTCCCTGTGGCAATTTATCAGTAAGCATTTTAATCTCATACGAACCTGCTTGTTCATGATGCTTACGTACGCGTGTAACTGGTCTGCCCATACCATCCAAAAGTACTACAGCAAAATCCCCCGGAAGGGAAAGTGTACAGGAAAACGTGATTTCGTTTGTGAATGGATTTGGAAATACCGAAACATTAACTTCGCGAATACCTTCATCATTCCCCGTTATGATTGCGGGCATGTTGGCATCCAACCAATTCATACGATTTGTTACCCACGTCTTTAACCAGTTCACTTCTTGTAAATACGTATTGCCTACATAATAATTTGGCCACACATATTCTCCGAGTACCGGCCACTTTTGAAAATTTCGTTGCTGTGCTTCTTGGTTTAAAACGGAATACACTGAATCAATATAGGCTATTACATTTTCAGTTTTCAATTGATCCGCACGGAGTTCTTGCCAGCGTGCCGCCAGTTTACTTCGATAAGTTCCATCCTGCATCAGCCGATTCCACCAAAATGGAATCAGCCACCAATCCCCATTACATACCGTATTAAAATTCGTTACCCATCCTTGCGGGTTTCCACTAGTACAATAGTCAGCATTTCCAAAACCCAAATTAAAATCCCAAACAGGGCCCATGTGAAGTTTGCCGCCTTTTGAATCTTTGTCCTTATGGAGATACGTGCTTAGGCGATAACCATCTACATTCTTGCTTACTTCATTTACGATAAAAAAATCAATGAAGGATTCAACATCAATATACTTTGAATAACCAATGTCTGGATGGCTGTAGTTAGGACCATTCAGTGTGCCTTCAAACCCGGCCATGAAATTTCGAATGTAATTTTTTTGTGCTGTAGGGATTTCGGTTGCCTTTGGATAATCGTATTGATAAAAAATAGTTTGTGTTCCATCCCTCCCCGGAGGTGTATAAGAAGATGTCCAACCGCCATTTCCACTGCCCGTCTCCTTATCAATTTTAATAATATACCCACCCGTTACATCATCTCCTGAAATTTCTTCCGGATCCAGCTTACTGACATCCACACGATTTTTATCACGCTTGATTTTTTCAATCAATACATAAATACCCTGGTATTCGCCATTTATAATTACCTCACAGAAATGTGTTCGTGGAGCGTACCGTCCTAAACTGCGTGCAAATTTATAAGCCAGTGCATCACGCATTAAACTCTTATCATTATAGGGAGCAAACAATACCCAGTCTTCTTCAGCCGGCATTCCTAAAAGCGCCCAATTAATTGCTTCACCTGCATCGTTGCGCAACTCAATACCAAATTGCTTTTTTGGAAACATCTGTGAAGATGATCCACGGATCTCTATCCCAATCTTTCCATCGTAATTATTAAACGGATCAGTAACCGTGTTTCGATTTCCAATTCCATTATAAATGATCCCCATGGAGGCCGTGATCTTTGGTTCATCTAAAATGGTTTGGCCGGAAGTGTTGATGACAATAATGGGCAGGTTGGAAGAGGTGAGTGTTTGCGCAGAAGAAATAATACCGGTGAATCCTAAAAGGAAGGTACCAAGAACACACACCCGGATAACCCGTAATATTTTCATAGCTTCAAAGATCGAAAAAAATGGTTATCCGGTATTACAATTATTGACACAAAGGGAATAACAAATACTTTGCGTCATTGCGCCTCAGCGGTAAAATTATTTTGTCAAGATGATTCATCCCAAAGATTCGCAATCGTATACGGACTGCCCTCCGGTGTCCAAAACGTTCCATCAATGTAGCGGTAATGCTTGTTGAAACTATTGATTTCTTCCATGTTGGCAGCAGTCAGTGAAACGTGAGTTGCTTCAAAATTTTGTTTCAATCGCTCAGGGCTAACGGATTTTGGAATCACCGCAGTGCCACGCTTCATCGCCCATGCTATCAACACTTGTGCGGGTGTGCAACCCTGTTCTTTTGCAATTGCAGAAAGTGTTGGATCATTCATCAAAACTGGTTCATCCATTCGCTTTACTTTGGGCGAACGATCGAAAGAACCCAACGGTGAATAGGCCGTGAGGTGAATGTTATTTTCGTTACAATAGGAGACCATTTCCGGTTGCGATAAATACGGGTGCATTTCAATCTGGTTCATTTCCGGTTTTACTTTCGCACCTGCAACCAACGCTTCTAACTTCTTAACACTGAAATTAGAAACACCGATATGCCGGGCCAGACTTTTTTCCAGCGCTGTCTCCATTCCCATCCATGTATCACCAATTGGTAATTCTTTCAACGAAATAAACCCGTCAGCACTTCCTGGTCGATACAAGCCTTTCTTTACCACTAC
>JBGTGG010000415.1:0-5617 GCA_041746855.1 Cyclobacteriaceae bacterium
TCAATTCCAAATCACGTGTTACAAAGTTGTGGATCGCATGTCCGCCTTCATGCAGGATCGTCACCATATCACGCACAGTGGAAGTAGCATTCATAAAAATAAACGGCACACCAATTTCTGAGAGTGGATAATTATAGCCCCCGGGTGCTTTTCCTTTGCGGGAATCCAAATCCAAATGGCCCATCTCTTTCATAATCGAAAGACATTGCCCTAAGTAGGGATCAAGTTTAGTGAAACATGAAATTGTTTTTGCTGTGAGATCATCCGCAGAAGAAAAAGGCTTTAACGCATCTTTTCCCTCAGCATCTACGGCTTTGTCCCACGGACGAAGTTGATCAATTTTCAATTTCTCTTTTCTTTCAGATGAAAGTCCGTTTAATAAAGGCACCACTTCTTTTTGAATGGCAGCATGAAAATCAAAGCAGTCTTGTGGGGTGTAATCAAACCGACCCATCGCCTGAAACATGTAATCACGAAAATTTGGAAAGCCGGCATTGATGGCTACTTGATTCCGTAAACCAATCAATGAAGAAAATAAAGCATCAAATTCTTCTTTGTCTTTTAACCTGCGTCCTGAAATTTTATGAAATACTTTCTCCCGCACACTTCTATCGGTTGACATTAACAGCACTGCTGCCTGCTGTAGCGTTAATTCTTTACCATCAATTTCAACCATCATGGCCCCTGCAAGCTGTCCATACTTTTGCGACTCCATGTTGATCTTCGTATACAACGGAACGTTCTCCTCACGGAAAATTTCGATTTCCTTTTTTAATGTCCGGAACATGATATCATATCCCTCTTTATTTTCTAATTCAGAAACGTAGGGAGAGGCCGCAACTTTTTTATTCAATTGATCAGAAAGTGGGGCTATTTTGGGTTGAATGTTTTCAACGAAATCTTGATACGCGTCACTGTATTCTTTGTTTTCTGTATAACACGTCATACGAATGTACCGCCATGCCATATCTTCAGAAATTACCGATTCCAGCTCACTCCGATCATGCAACCAACTTTGCAAATCCTCCACCGATTCTATTTCGCGGTGCAGTAAATTAGCATACCAAGGTTGCAATGCTTCCCAGGTGGAAACTTTAAATGTATCTTCTAAAAACTTTCTTTTGGGTGCAGTGGGCAATTCGAGATCCTTCATTTTTGTCATTTGTGGCAAACTTCAGCAATTGAGGCAAAGAACACAACCGAATATCATTTCGATTTCTTCACTGCCTTTTTAGCCATTTACATTTTCCTAGTCGATGCCTTTGTCTTTTTGTTAAAATTCAACGCAAGTGAAATCCAATAATCTAAATCGTCTGGATTTTTAGTGCCGGTCTTACTGATAAAGACATAGCCCTTCATCGGTTTGCCTGTGAAATCCATGGGGCGACATCCCTTTTTCTTTAGCGAGGCCTCATAAAGTTCAGGGTCAATGCGTGCCATCAATTCATCTTCAAGCACGCCAACGCACATCTTTCCCTTCACCATAAAGGTGAGCCCGCCCATCATCTTCTTTTCTTCGGTTTTGATTTTCTGGCTGGCAAATACTTCCCGCACTTGCTGGGCAAAAATTGGATCAAATGGGATAACGCTAAATTTTCATTACAAACAGTCTTGGAAACCTGAATCGAAGTAATGATATTTACTTGTATATTGCAAGTAATATGATAACAAAGCGATCTAAATGCCCCATTAGCTATACTCTTGATATTGTTGGAGATAAGTGGTCGTTGTTGGTTATTCGTGATTTACTTTTAAAAGACAAGTGTTTTTATGGGGATTTCCTTTCTTCCCCGGAAGGAATGGCCACAAACATATTAGCCGACCGTTTGAAAAAGCTGAAATACGCTGATATCATCGATTCCAAGCCGGGACAAGAGAAGAAGTCGAAAATAGAATACATGCTCACTCAAAAAGGAATGAACCTGTTGCCGGTAATACTGGAAATCATAGCCTGGGGAGCAAAATATGATGACGATACGGCTTCATCTCCGGAATTTGTACACCGAATAAAGACAGATCGAACTGCGCTGATGCTCGAAATCCTTCAAAAATTAAATAATAAGTCTTATGATTAACCCGCTCATTGCCCAAATTGGATTTATCCTATTGACCCTGATCTCCTATTATTTCTTGATCAAAGTACTTCAAACTGCACTTAAAAAATCCTCTTTTCCGGACGACAAAAAGAAGAAAGTCCTGGTAATTACGGTACTCGCATTAACAGGCTGGACTACCTTCATTTCTATCCTATCATCAGTTGGCTTCTTTAGTGACTTCTCATCTTTCCCACCTCGCTTAGGAATTGTACTCATCGTCCCATTGATAACCATCCTCCTTGTCACGTTTTCCAAAACAGCAAAAGCATTGTTACCACTTATTCCTACGACAGCGCTTATAAAAATTCAAAGCTTCCGGGTAGCAGTAGAAATATTGTTGTGGATGCTTTTTATACAGAATCTACTTCCCATCCAATTGACTTTTGAAGGAAGGAATTTTGATGTTCTGGCCGGACTCACCGCGCCTATTATTGCTATGTTGATCAATCGCTATTCTCTTCCGAGAAAATGGATCATTCTCTGGAACATTGCAGGCTTGGCACTACTCTTTAATATCGTTGGCCTTGCATTGCTCTCTCTTCCTACTCCCTTCCGATATTTTATGAATGAGCCTGCCAACACTATTGTAGCAACCTTTCCGTATGTTTGGTTACCCGGCTTGTTGGTACCGCTTGCCTATGGACTTCATTTTTTATCACTCAGACAACAAGCCCTTAGATAAGATTTACTGATGCTTCCTGATGGAGTTCAAAAAGGAATATAAAACCACCAAGGTTAGTCTTTGACAGCAGTACCTGCTCCATCAAAGGTTACTTCATTTCCATTTTCGTCAAGCAGGATATCAATATGAAATTCAAAAATCATTACACCGTTATTAATATTTCCTGAAACATCCATTTCACATATTCTAAGACGTGTTGGGTTTCCCATTGATGCAAGTTCAATTTCAAAACCCAGATCATTTAATTCAAAACTGTTAGCAGTAACCTGAGCTACCAAGTCACCCACATCATCAAACTCAACTGAAGCAGAAACGATATTCCCCAACTCTGCATTGGTTTCTTCAAAGAGTTCCTCCAGAAATTTTTCGAGTTCAATTGCCATTTCATCATCATTAAGACTTGCATCTATAGAAAGGATTATGTCCGGATCAGCATCAAGATCATTGACCGGAATCTCAGCACCACCATCAGGGGTAACTGTATTGTCCAATTGCTCAACTTCATATTCCCCCTCCAGCGAGAGTCGAAAATCTTTGGGATCATCATCACTGCAGGATATAAAAAACAAAACAATTGTTACAACGAATAAAAAGGGCTTTTTAGAAATCATAGTAGTTTCATTAAATAACTCGAATAGTAGTTTCATTAAATAACTCGAACTGAATTTTACACTGAGTAAATAAGATAGGCACTTTACCTTTAACCTTTAACCCTAATTGGATAAACAGCCCATTATTCCAGATAAGTAGTTGTTCAATTGCAATTGATACAAGAATCACAGCCCCAAAACATCTTGAAAATAGGCTGGAATCCGAATTTGTTTCCATCTTGAACAAATTAATTTTGAAGATGGAAATACTCATTGATATACTCGGTTGGGCCGGATCGGCAGCGTTGCTACTTGGTTATGGATTGAATAGCTATCAAAAGATCAAATCAAACTCGTTGATATTTTTGGGGCTCAATATTTTTGGCGGCATCAGTTTGATTGTTTATACAGCATTCTATCAAGCATATGCCAACACCGCACTCAATGTGGTATGGGTGATTATCGCGATTCCTGCTGTGTTCAAAATCCTGAGCAAGGAAAAAACGCCCCGCTGATATTCAAAAAGTTTAGATTAACTTGGTCATTGTAACAATCACGCAGGGTAATCCACAACTGGCCTTTCGTTCGTCAGTAAATAATTTTATCCTTGTTAAAAGTAAATAAACAGAAATGCAAAAATTCCTACTCCTTAGTGTTTGTGCGCTGCTGGCCGCATGCTCTCCAACTGAAAAAGATGTCGCATCACTGGTCACCATCGAGCGGTTGGATCCCGAACTGGATCAAATTTTAACGACCGAATCCGCTATTGAAATAATTGGAGAAGGTTATGAATGGAGTGAAGGGCCGCTGTGGGTAGAAGAAGAAAACATGTTACTCTTCTCTGATGTGCCACAAAATATTATTTACAAATGGACACCAGAAAAAGGTGTTGAAAAATATTTAACGCCCTCGGGTCTGACCACAGACACCAGAACAGGAAACATTGGTGGCAATGGATTAGTACTAAACCCTGTGGGAAACCTTGTGATTTGTCAGCATGGGGATAGACGAGTGGCGGTGATGACCTCCACATTGGATGATCCAAAGCCCCAATACGAAACGTTGGCGGATCGGTACGATGGTAAAAAACTAAGCAGCCCGAATGATGCTGTTTACGATTCAAATGGAAATTTATATTTCACAGATCCTCCCTATGGACTACCCGGTGAAGATGAAGATGCGGGAAAAGAAATTCCCTTTAACGGTGTCTTTAAAGTAACACCTGAAGGAAACGTTATCCTGTTAATTGACTCGCTCACACGCCCGAATGGCATTGCTTTTTCACCTGATCAAAAATATTTATACGTTGCCAATTCAGATGCAAAAAAAGCACGATGGTATCAATACGAATTGAATGACAGCACGGTAGTTTCCGGAAAAGTTTTGTATGATGCCACTGCATTGACGGCAACGGAAAAAGGATTACCGGACGGTTTAAAGGTAGATGCAAGAGGAAATGTTTTTGCAACGGGTCCCGGTGGTATTTTTATTTTTAATCCGGGTGGAAAATTGATCGGCAAAATAAAAGTATCAGCCGCTACCGCAAACTGTGGATTTGCCAATAATGACAAGACGTTGTTCCTCACTTCGCATATGTATTTGATTAAAATCGATTTTAGGTAGCCTTCGTTCCGACAAGTTGACAAACAAACTGAATAGATTCCAAATTATCAACTCATGAAAAATAATTTCTTAACCCTTCTTCTCCTTGTTTGGTCCGTTACAACATTTGCCCAATCCTACACCAAGCAGGTAAAAGAATTTGATGCCTACATTCAAAAAGGAATGAAGGACTGGGAAATTCCCGGCATGGCGGTAGTAGTAGTGAAAGACAATAAGGTGTTGTTAAAAAAGGGATACGGTGTAAAAGAGCTAGGAAAATCTGATCCGGTTGATATCAACACACTTTTTGTGATGGCCTCCACTACCAAAGCCATTACTGCAGTGGGCATGGGCATGTTGGTAGATGAAGGAAAAATAAAATGGAGCGACCGGGTAATTGATTATTTGCCTGAACTGCACCTATTCGACTCGTATGTAACAAAAGAATTGCGCATCAAGGATTTGTTTACACACAATACGGGTGTGGGCAATAGTGATTTTTTATGGACCGCCATGCAAATTCCATCCGCTGAAATTGTACGCAAAATGGAAATGGTAGAACCAAGTTATTCCTTCCGTGGGGGCTATACGTACCAAAATATTTTTTACCTGATCGCGGGCCAGGTGATTGAAAAAATCAGTGGCCA
>JBGTGG010000416.1:0-5390 GCA_041746855.1 Cyclobacteriaceae bacterium
GATCACCGGGCGCATTCACATGCCTCCACCGATTCATCAAACTTTCCAGGCGCAGAATTTTGTGATCTGTTCTTTTGTTCCACGTTTGTTTGATTACCATCCATTAGGCATTCCGGCACCGTACAACCATAGCAACATTGACAGTGATGAAGTGCTGTATTATGCGGAAGGAAACTTTATGAGCCGCAGAGGAATTGAGCGCGGATCCTTCACACTTCATCCGGGTGGATTACCACACGGTCCGCATCCCGGGACGGTAGAAAAAAGCTTGGGTGCCAAAGAAACCCATGAACTGGCGGTGATGATCGATACCTTCCGACCACTTTATCCAACAGATCAGTCATTGGAGTTTGTTGATAAAAGTTACCCGATGAGTTGGACGGATGAGCCGAAAGGAGATGGGTTTAATGAGATTAATACGCCTTAATTAAATTTAATTTTTCGCTTATGAAAAAAATTCTAGTAACTCTATTCATTACTCTTGTCTATTTTGGATCCTTCAGCCAAGAAACGAAAAAGGTGTCAAGCAAAAATGGCAATATCAAGGAAGTATATTATGTGCTAAAAAGTGACAACGACATTAAGCATGGAGCATACACTAAAAATGGAGTGGGGAATACTAAAGAAAACGGTCAGTACGAACTGAATAAGAAAGTTGGAATTTGGGAATTTTACAGTTTCAACGGTGAGTTGGAACAAAAATTTAATTATTCTGAAAATAAAGTTGAGTTCAATGATTACTCAAAAAATAAACTTGAATTTTTCACACAACAAAAAGGCACTTTTTTAGAAGCAAAATTTGATAGAGCTCCTGTTTTTATTGGCGGAACCTCTAAAATGTATAACTATATTTCTTCAAGTATGATGGCAAAATACCCAGCTGAAGCAAGGAGAAATGGAATTCAAGGAAAAGTTTTTGTTTCAGCAATAATTACAAGTGAGGGGAAATTAATTGATGAAAAGGTTATAGAAGGAATCGGATATGGTTGTGATGAGCTTGCTTTGCAAGCAATACAAAGTATTCCAGATGAGTGGCTTCCTGGAATAATAGGTGACGAACCTGTGAGTGTTCAAACTGTTATTCCGGTATTCTTTAAACTTAATTAACCTCAATTTAATGACCAAATATACATTCCCTATTCAAATCCGTTGGTCAGATATTGATGCCAACAACCACTTGCGCCATTCAGTGTATTTTGACTATGCCGCGGCCATGCGTATCAAATTGTTGAGCGACCACGGACTTACTACCCACAAGCTGGACGAATTCAGAATGGGGCCTATCTTGTTTCGTGAAGAAGCACAATTCAAAAGGGAAGTACGGATGGAAGATTCCCTCGTGTTGGATGTGGAACTTTTTAAGGCCACGGCAAACTATAGCCGGTGGAGCATCCGGCACAATTATTATAAAGATGGTGAAACGCTGTGTACCATCGTCACAATTGATGGTGCCTGGATGGATCTGGATAAACGAAAACTGGCCGAGCCCAGCGAAACTATTATTCACGCCTTCGACCAGTTTCCGAAGTCAGCTGATTTTGAATTGATTCAACCCAAAATAAAATAACTTTATAATACCAAAGTCTGTCTATGTGATTGGGCTACGTTCTTTTTCTTTTATACTACCGTTTATACAAATACTGTACACGAAATCCGAATCAACCAGTTTTTAGGTTAGCGTATACTTTTATGTACATTTGTGCCGGTGAAAATTCTATGTTTCATGTTCTCGCTTTGGGTTGTCGCTTTATCAGCAGTGCCGTGTTGCGATGATGATAGGAGTGAAGGTGGTGGAATTGTAACGGAGCAAACAGAGCATGATGAAGACAATTGTGCAAATTGTCCGCCCTTCTTAGCGTGTGGAACTTGTGCAGGTTTTGTGTTTCAAACCATTTCCTTTTCTTTCCAGGTAATTCCTTCTGAGAATAAAAAGAACATCACTCCGTGGTCCGAAAACTCAGTAACAAACTGTCTTCTAAAAATCTGGCAACCGCCAAAACTTGTGTGATTAAAATTTTTGTGCGTCCATGATCCTGCATGGATTGATTTTAATCTTTCTCTTACTTTTCTTAATATTTGATTATGCGCATTGCATTTATAATAGGTATTGTACTGACTGCCCAATTAACTTTTGGACAGAACACTTTTAAGGCCCACATAAAAGATAAAGAATCCGCAGAGCCGTTGCCTGGAGCTACTGCCCAAATCGTAAATAAAAATTTAGGTGCAAGTGCTAATGAAGGGGGCCTGATTACCATTGAAAATATTCCGGAGGGAAAACAAACCATTCAATTCAGTTTTGTTGGATACCTGACCCAGGTTAAAACTTTTGTTTTTCCATTGACCAGTTCCGAACCAATAGAAATTATGTTGGAAGAATCAGATGAAGAGTTGGAGGAAATTATCGTGTCATCCACTCGGAGTAGTCGAACGATTGCAGATATCCCTACACGGGTCGAGTTTATTGCGGGCGAAGAACTCGAAGAAAAAGGAAATATGAAGCCCGGTGATATTCGGATGCTATTAAGTGAAAGCACGGGTATACAAACACAGCAAACTTCTGCAACTTCAGCAAATGCTTCTATCCGTATTCAAGGTATGGATGGTCGCTATACGCAAATCCTAAAAGATGGATTCCCATTGTATGCCGGATATTCCGGTGGCCTAGGATTACTGCAAACACCACCCCTTGATTTGAAACAAGTAGAAGTAATCAAAGGATCTTCCTCAACTTTATACGGTGGCGGTGCAATAGCAGGTCTTGTAAACCTGATCAGCAAACGTCCAACCGAAGAACGTGAACTTCGCTTGTGGTTAAATGGCACATCTGCAAAAGGCCTCGACCTCAACGGTTTCTATGGAGAGAAATTAGGAAGAATTGGCGTAACAGTCTATGCAGCCAGAAATAGTAATGCTCCATACGACCCTGCCGATATTGGACTGACAGCAATTCCAAAGTTTGAAAGGTATACCCTGAATCCAAAACTATTTATTGATATCAACGATAAAAGCAAACTGGATATAGGGTTGAATTTTGTTACCGAAGATCGCATCGGGGGCGACATGTTGTACCTGGATGGTAAGGGTGATGCAACCCATAGTTATTTCGAGGAAAACAATTCCGACAGGTTCTCTACACAGCTTTCTTTTACCCATGCTTTTAATAATACGAGTACGCTGGTTATCAAGAACAGCATCAATCATTTTAACCGCAAAATCAATTTACCGGGTTACAAATTTGATGGAACGCAAATTAGCACATTCACCGAAGTTGCTTTCTCTACCAATAAAGAAAGGAGCGAATGGATTGGAGGGCTCAATCTTTGGACAGATGGGTTTTCTGAAGTGCAATTAACATCAACACCTTTGCGGGATTATGACCAAACAACGATTGGCGCATTTGTTCAAAACAATATCGAATTATCGGAGCAATTCAAATTGGAGTCTGGCTTGCGCGTTGATTACGTTGTTGACTACGGGTTTGCGGTATTGCCACGCGTATCATTGATGTACAAACCTTCTGCAAGATTTTCATCACGTATTGGTGGAGGTTTGGGATACAAAACTCCTACTATTTTTACTGAAGAAAGCGAACGTATCCACTATCAAAATGTACTGCCGATTTCACCTTCTACCAATACACTTGAAAAATCGTATGGCGTGAATTGGGATTTTAATTACAAGACAACCATTGCCGGAGGTGCTGTTGGGGTAAGCATCAACCAGCTTTTCTTCTATACCTATCTAAATGAGCCGCTCTTTCTTGAGCCTTTTTCCCCGGATGATTATCAATTTGTAAATGCAGACGGAAACATCAACAGCAAAGGCGCTGAAACGAATTTGAAATTTGATTATGGCGATTTCAAATTGTTTATTGGCTATACGTACACCGATGCAAGAATTAATAACAATGGAGCCACCACACAAAATCCATTGACAGCAAAGCACAGACTCAACAATGTGCTCATGTATGAAGTTGAGGAAAGTTGGAAAATTGGTCTCGAAGCTTATTTTTTCAGTCCGCAATTGCTCAACGATGGAACTAGTGGAAAGGAATATTGGATTTGTGGGTTGATGATTGAAAAAATTTGGGAGCGGCTTTCCCTCTATATAAATTTCGAAAACTTCTTTGACACGCGACAAACACGTTTTGACACAATTTATACAGGCACAATTACCAATCCTGCTTTTCGCGACATCTATGCACCTGTTGATGGGTTTGTTGCCAATGGTGGTATAAAAATAAATTTATAAGGATTTACCTTCGTAAGGATATTAAATTTACAATCAGATAGAATTGGAGAAAGTAAAAGGAGGATTATGAGTATTGTATTGATTTTTAAAAGTGATGCATCTCGATGGCAGGAGCTATTGGTAAAGAAGCTTCCGGATGAAGTGATTGAAGTCCATCCAAAGGTTAAGGATAAGAATGCTGTTCGTTTTGCATTGTGTTGGAAGCCCGAAAAAGATGTCTTGCAACAGTATAAAAACCTTGAGGTTGTGCAGTCGTTGGGGGCAGGTGTCGATCATATTCTGGACACACAAACACTTGACAACAAAACGAAACTCACACGACTGGTTGACACAAACCTCTCCAATGATATGTGGGAGTACTTGTTGGTTGCCGTACTTCAGTACATTAAGAATTTTCCGCGTTATCAAAACGATCAGCGTAATAAGACCTGGGATCCCCACCGCTATAAAACAATTCGAGAAACCCACGTCTCGATAATGGGACTCGGTAAGATTGGGGAATTTGTCGCCAAGAAATTTGTGGAACTTGGGTTTACGGTAAGTGGATGGTCCGTCACGAAGAAGGATATCCCGGGCGTTACCAGCTATTCGAATGATGAATTGGAAACATTCTTAAACAATACCAATATCTTGATTAACGTATTGCCCTTAACACCATCAACGAAAGGAATTTTAAACAAGACGGTTTTTGAAAAATTAAAACGCAATGCCTATGTGATCAGCGTTGGGCGAGGGGACCATTTGATCGAAAATGATTTACTGGAGTCGCTTGACGCAGGCATTCTTTCGGGGGCAATGTTGGATGTGTTTGCGGAAGAGCCGTTGCCTAAAAATCATCCGTTTTGGAATCACCCCAAAATAATCATCACACCACATGTTGCCAGTTTAACGAACTTTGATTCAGCCATCGATTTTATTGTTGAAAATTATAAGCGGATGCTTTCCAATCAATCGTTGCTTCACGTAGTTTCACCAACAAAAGGATATTAGTTCGAATCTATGGCAACATCAAACATTCAGTTAAGCGAAGAAAAAAACTTTGATGAAGCAGAAGTATTGGCACTTTATAAGCTTCACAAATGGTCATCAGCAAATAAACCAGCCATGCTCATGGGTGCGTTGAAGAATGCGCATTC
>JBGTGG010000417.1:0-4071 GCA_041746855.1 Cyclobacteriaceae bacterium
AAAAGTCAATATATCAAAGACATTCGCTTTTTTACGGCAACATAGGTAATTATTTTTATCGGGAAGAACATAACCCAAAGTGGTAAAGGTGATTTTAAAACAATAAACCTACTTATGAAATTTAAATACTTTCTACTCTCACTCCTTGTACTTGGATGCTTTCAATCATCGGCTCAACATGTAGCCTCAACACCTGAATACATCAAATCTTTAACTTCTGATTGGGATGGTGAACGCTTTGTTGATGGAAGGCCAAAAGTGTCAGATAATTTACTGGAGCGGTTAAAAAATCTTACCCTGGAGGAAGCCTGGGCGGAACTGATCGAATTGGGCTATACCAATCAGTTTGAGGGCGATTGGAAATTGATCAATGAAGATACAATGACCACCATGACCGGCCGTGCAGTTACAGCGCAGTTTATGCCTGCACGCCCTGACTTCGAAAAGCAGATCCGGGACCAAGGGAAGAAAGAAGGGCACGCACACGATAAAGCCACCGTATCATGGGCCATTACTACCCTTGAAAAAGGTGATGTGTATGTAGCGGATGGTTATGGCAAACCAGTGCTTGGAACCATTGTTGGTTCCAATCTTGGTAATGGTGTTTTTACCAAAACAGGCAATGGCGTGGTTTTTTACGGATATGTCCGTGACATGGAAGACCTGCGGAAAATCCAAGGCTTTAATGGATGGATCAAAGGTTCCCATCCATCCTATATGCGTCAAACTATCCTTACATCGATCAATGCCCCAATCAGAATTGGACAAGCAATCGTTTTACCCGGAGATGCCGTTTTGGCTAAAAAAGACGGTGTGCTTTTTATTCCCGCATATTTGGTCGAGCATATCGTCTTGACGGGAGAGGTCACCGCTCTATTTGACATATTTGGACAACAGCGGATCAAAGAACAGAGATATACAGCCGGTGAAATTGACAGCGAATGGTCTGAGGCGATCAAGAATGATTTTAAGGAATGGGTGAAAAACTATTCGGGTAATTTGCCGATGTCCAGAGCCGAACTCGATAAATACCTTGAAAGCAGGAATTTTTAATCATAAATGTGATTATACCAAACTGTTCGGCACTCAATATAGGTTAGACATTTTTCGATCGATTTATAAAAAGCTATTTTAATAAAAAAATATGATAAAAGAAAAACTAATCATCATGGCTTTGTTAGTCGTAACGGGTTGCAACGTCAATGACAATAATAAGATTAATACCTTGGAATTAGGTGAAGCTGTGCTTCAGAAAGGCATGGAAAAAACAGACTTGGGAACTTATCAGGGAAGTTTACTACTACAGGGAATGACTGAATTGGCCATGGTCAACCCGGATAAAGCGATGCTGGACAGCATTGTTTCCATTTATGAAAAATTCGGTTCCAATGAAATCGAAGGGAGAGGAAGTTTTATTAGTTATAAAGCAGGGGGCAATGGTGCTGCTTACTTGAAATACAAAAATGCAACAACTGCCTTGGATTCCCAAGTGGTGGAAGCTGCCAATAGGATGTACACAACCCAGAAGCGGTCAACGGAAGGTGTGATTACCGCTAATTGGGCGGCTGAGGAGACAGACCAAGTTTTTATTGATATGGCCTTTGCAGTAACTCCATTTATGTTGTATGCAGGACTCAGTGAACAAAACAATGATTATATCGATTTGGCAGTTTTTGAGACCTTTGAACTCTTTAAGATTCTTCGTGACAACAAGACAAACTTGTTGCATCAGGCGAGGGGATTTAACGGTTTGGGATCAATATCGGAAGATAATTGGAGCCGTGGCAATGGTTGGGGAGCACTTGCTTTGGCCACATTGGTTAGGGACTTACCTGAAAGCCATCGTCAAAGGGAAGAAGTGGAAGCTGTGGCAAAAGAATTTTTCAATGCCGTGATCGACCATCAAAACGAGGCAGGCCTTTGGCACCAGGAAATGACTGATATAAACTCTTACACCGAAACTTCAGGCAGTGGCCTTTTGCTTTACGGCTTGGGAATCATGTTGGAAAAGGGCTTGCTGGATAAACAATATCAAGACAATTTCCTAAAAGGAATTTCATCACTTACGGGCTATGTCGCTACCGATGGTTCCGTTAGCCATGCCTGCTATAGCTGTTTGAGTCCCCGTAAAGGAACCAAAGATGATTATTCAAACCATCCTTGGATTTTTAACGACTCCCATGCTTTTGGACCCGTTGTTTTGGCTTTTGCCCAAGCAGCAAAAATGGGCTTTATGAAGATAGATGCCCTGGAGCAGGGAAAATTTGCAGTTGAGGATACCGTTGCCAAGGTTGTTAGAACGTATGTGAAATACGTTCCTGAGCGTAACCAGGATATTTCTTGGGAAAATGACCGCATAGGTTTTCGATACTTTGGTCCACCTGTAAGAGATAAGGTGAGCAGTGGAATTGATGTATGGGCAAAATCCGTTGATTATTCTATTTTAGACAAATGGTATAGACTTAATGCCCGTGGGGAGGATTACCATGTAGATCGAGGGGAGGGAGGTGATTTTTATAATATGGGCCGGCTTCGGGGAAGTGGCGGGTCTGCGATTTGGAAAGACAATAGGCCCTTTGCCGCTGAAACCTACGATAATCACCGGATACTGATCAATGAAAAGGACAAGATAGAATTTGACCTTTATTTTAAAGAATGGGATGTTGACGGACTAGCTGTTTCGGAAAAAAAGAAAATTGAAATGGTGAATGGCACCAATTTTTTTCAGGTGACAAGTACCATCAATGCCGATAGCAATGATGAATTAATTTATGGCATTGGGTTGACCACTTTCGGAGATCCAAAGCTGATAAAAGCGGAAGAGATGGGGCTGCTTTCGAGCTGGGACAAAATTGAACCTTCCAAGCCTAGTCTGGGAACGGCAGTATTTGTGGACCCTGATCAGTTTGTCGATTTTGCCCAGAGTGATGCTGACCAATACGTTCTCGTCAAAGTAAAACCAGGCCAACCATTCACATATTATGCCGGAGCTGGCTGGGAAGGGAATAAGCTTTTTGCGGCTCCAAATGAATGGGAAAATTATTTAACCAATGAGACAAGCTGGGAACATCTGAATAAAATCTACCAAAAATAATATTCAGGTTAGAAACTCTTACCCAGCAGTTATCCTATCTCGGCATAAAAAAATGAAGTAGGATTCTACCGAAATCGTTTATTTTATGGCAGATTAGGCCGAATCCACGGCTCAGAAACTGAAGCCTATTTCATAAATGGAATTGAAATCATAACAATTAGGTTGTAAATATATCGATTCAAGCGCTCACAAGTCTAATGGGATGTGAACTGATCGAATGATTGCGATATGGTTTTTACTAGTAAATCTACCATTGCGTATTCAAGATAATTTTATTTTGGTTGCCAAATAAACAAGTATTTAAAAGGTTATTCTCAAATATTACAATATTAGCAAAATGACAGTATTTTATGAAACCAGATATGCATCGAACCCAGATGCTGTAAAAAATTATGATACCACACAATTACGAAAAGAGTTTTTGATTGGTGATTTAATGCAACCGGACAAAGTAATATTAGTGTACTCACACTATGATCGTTTTATAACGGGTAGTGTTGTTCCAACAGAAGGAAGCATTAAGTTAGACACCATAGACCCATTAAAATCCAGTTATTTTTTGGAGCGAAGAGAGTTGGGTATCATTAATATTGGAAGCTCTGGAAGTGTCGTTGTTGACGGTAATGAACACAATTTGGAGCACAAAGAGGCACTATATGTAGGAAAGGGAAATAAAGAAATTTTATTTTCAAGTGAATCCGCTGAAAATCCTGCATTGTTTTATTTAAACTCCACTCCAGCACATAAAGCTTATCCCAATAGGAAAATAGGTGCTGAGGATGTTGAAGTCATAGAATTGGGTGCTCCAGAAACCGCCAATGCAAGAACATTGAGAAAGTATATAGTAAACAGTGTAGTAGACGTTTGTCAGCTACAAATGGGAATGACAACTTTGAAATCCGGCAGTAGTTGGAATACCATGCCTGCGCATGTCCATGATCGCAGAATGGAAGTATATTTTTATTTTGAAGTGCCAG
>JBGTGG010000418.1:0-4259 GCA_041746855.1 Cyclobacteriaceae bacterium
TAAAGTTAAAATCATTTTGATCGCCAATGTAGTCTGTCATTAAAATTAATTTTCATACTTTTGATGTTAACCAATTATGAACGAGCCAACAAGTTTATCCCGGAAAGAGCAAGTCATTCGAAAGGCAGCCGAACTATTCAAAGAAAAAGGATATGCAGCTGCCTCCATGCGTGATCTTGCACATATGCTTGGCATAGAAGCTGCCAGTTTATACTCCCATATAAAATCGAAAGAAGAAATTTTGAGAACCCTTTGCTTTGATATGGCAACGGAGTTTCGTGCATCCCTTGACGCGGTTGAAAAACAAGATGTTTCTGCAAGTGAAAAATTGAAAAATGGTATTATCGGACACATTCAGGTGATGGCCCGTGACCTGACTGCTTCAGCCGTTTTTATGAATGAACACCGCCACCTGAGCGAACCCTTTCTGCGGGAATTCTTGATTCTACGCATCAATTACATCAACCGCTTCAAAAGGATTATTGAGGAAGGAGTGGCAACGGGCGAGTTCAAAGCCACTATTGATAAGAAACTTTCTGTAATGACCCTTTTCTCTTCCCTCAATTGGATGCCCATGTGGTATAATCCTGACGGAAAGATTGAACCCGAATCGCTGGGTGACCAACTTGCCGATATGTTGGTTAATGGACTAAAAAAAGTCTAAGAACGTAGCAAACCTTTCTTCCCTTACAAGTGTTTGGTATCTTTGGGTATTCGTGGTAATATCGAAGCATTAAATCACAGAAGTTATGTACGGAGGCGGAAATACCTTTGAAGGAATAAAGTCAGATGCGGTTGAAAATGAAGATCCTGTTTTATTAGCAGCATTTGAGGCCAAAATTGAGCGGGGCGAAAAAATCGAGCCGACCGATTGGATGCCCGAACTCTATCGAAAACAGCTGATCCGAATGATTGAGCAGCATGCTCACAGTGAAATTATAGGTGCTCTACCTGAGGGAACATGGATCACCCGTGCCCCTGGCTTTAAACGGAAATTGGCGCTTATGGCAAAAGTGCAAGATGAAGTAGGCCATGGTCAACTACTTTACAGTGCCGCTGAAACGTTAGGGAAAAGCAGGGAGCAAATGATCGATGATCTGATTACGGGCAAATCAAAATATTCCAACATTTTTAATTATCCGGCCTTTACGTGGGCAGATGCTTGTTTCATTTCGTGGTTGGTGGATGCTGGTGCAATTGTCAATCAATTGGCCAATGCAAAGGGCAGTTATGGTCCGTATTGCCGTGCACTGGATCGCATCTGTGCTGAAGAATCATTTCACTTAAAATATGGACATCATTGCGTCATCTATTTGGCGGCAGGTACAGCGAAGCAACGCCAAATGTTTCAGGAAGCATTAAACCGCTGGTGGCCACCGATGATGCATTTTTTCGGACCATCCGATAAGATTTCTGTCCATACAGAAACATTGATGAAATGGAAAGTAAAAATGTCTACGAATGATGATACCCGCAATCAGTTTCTGGATATGTACGTTCCTAAAATTTGGGAACTCGGCTTCACCATTCCGGATCCATTGCTGAAAAAAAATGAAGAAACCGGTCGGTGGAATTATACTGAACCTGATTGGGAGGAATTCAAACGTGTAATCAATGGCGATGGCCCTTGCAATAAAGAACGCCTGGACGTAAGGCGCATAGCGGAAGAACGGGGAAGATGGGTGAGGGAAGCTTTGAAATCGGCAACAGCAACCTATGCTACACCGTTGGCTTAGTTTTTATAAAGGAAAGGTCCCGCAAGTAAATTGATTTCATTCCAAACAGCTTTAACAGCTTCACTTGGTGAAGAGAAACAGCTCTTTAAATAAATCAACGTACTACTGTCTTCAGGAAGATCATTATTGACCCACTTCAAAATATCATCGGCCATCAACAACAAATCATTGGCATGATAACGCGGATAGTAGCGCGAAAGAATATCAAGTGCCCAGATAAAGTCGAGGTATTTCATGATTTTTTTGATCCGATTATCATAAGTTTTTCTAAAATACGGTAGATGGAAAACGTAACATAGACATGATAAGTTTTAAAAAGTGGCTAAATCTAAGTATTCGATTCTATTTGTTTTCAAACGGTTGCATAAAAATTATATTTACCAAATAAATAAAAACACATACCTGTGAAATCACTCGACCCCCGGGTTAACCGGCTTCCGGAAATCAATACCGAAATCGTACCAAAAAAAGTACTTGATCAATTGGGCACGTTTGAAGTTTTCGTTCAACCGAAAGAAGGAAAACCTTTTCAACACGAAGGTATTGTGCACGCATCAGATGCAGAAATGGCCTTTGTGCTGGCAAAAGAAGCTTTTACAAGGAGGTTTTTATGTGTTTCATTATACATCACGGAAACCCAAAAGGTGTTTGTTTCGCCCCTCACGGAAGACACACTGAATGCGTACGATTTAATCGATGATCGTTTTGAAAAAGGAAAAGAGCAAACCCAATTCGAGATTTATCATTTGTATAAAAGGGGGAAACAACATCAACATGTTGGCAATGTGATGGCTGGCTCGCACCATGAAGCCATGTTTAATGCAAAGCAAAGTTTAAAGGGCGATAAACAAGTTTTTAATATTTGGGCAATTCAAACTTCTGATATCCGCTTTACAAAAGCTGATGAATTGGATTTCTGGAAAACACTCCCTGAAAAAAAATTCCGCGATGCTTCCGATTACAGAGGTGGCGATAAATTGAAAAACTTCCTGGAACAATCGAATGGGTAAAAGGAAACCATTAGCAGTACAAGAACTAATCATGGTGCTCTTCGCGCTGGTGGGCATTATCCTTTATTGGATCAATATTGATCCCACAGGATATCTACTGTATTCCAGTTTGATTGTGATGACACTGGTAACGGTAGTCCGCCAACTGAAAGATAAAAGCCATGAATTTAAATATTCGAAATGGTTACTCATTGCTATCGTCTTACTGATTGTCATTACCGGAATAGACAGAATGTTTTTCGGGGAACTTCATCCTTCTGTTTTCACCATCTGTTTTATACTCTACATTTTCATTCAACCGAAACCCGTATGGATCACCAGGCCTTAAAAGAATTACTTTATAAAATTGCTGACGATCAACTTATTCTTGGTCATCGAAATTCAGAATGGACAGGCTTCGGTCCGTTGCTGGAAGAAGATATTGCTTTTTCGTCAATGGCACAGGATAAAGTAGGGCAAAGCCATGCATTGTATTCGATCCTACATCAACTGGGGGAACAAGAACCGGATACCATTGCGTTTATGCGAAATGCCAATCAGTTTCACAATTGCCAGTTGGTTGAGTTACCCAATGGCGAATATGATTTTAGTCTGGTCCGACATTTTCTGTTTGACACGGCAGAGGCTATTCGTTTTGAGATGCTGAGCGAATCTTCCTATCAACCACTGGCTGACCTATCAAAAAAAATCAAAGGAGAACTTCGGTATCATACATTGCATGCCAATACATGGATGAAACAATTAGGGTCGGCCACAGAGGAAAGTATTTCAAGGCTTCAACATTCATTGCACTATGCGCTTCCTTTTGCGTTGGGGATTTTTGAAGAATCCCCTTTTGAGAAAGAGTTGATCGAGCAAAATATTTTTGCTGGGGAAAACGAATTAAAGAATCGGTGGATAAAGAAGGTAGAGGGTGTGATAGCCGCTACGAAACTTTCCTTACCAGAATGGAGTTCTCTCACTCCGGTGTTTGGTGGAAGAACCGGAAAGCATTCCGAACATCTGCAACCCATGCTCGATGAGATGGCAGAAGTATTCCGCATCGATCCATCTGCAGAGTGGTAAATTTTTAGATATGACATCAACTATCAACGAACTAAACTCAATCGTTCAGAATTTTTCTGAGCAAATGCATACTATTCCTGAAGCAGATTTCGCTGCCAAACCACAACCAGGAAAATGGAGCAAGAAAGAAATTGTGGGTCACCTGATCGACTCCGGGCAAAATAATTTACGAAGGTTTATTTGTGGCCAATACGAAACGCCAGCGTCAAAAATTGTGTATGATCAAGATTTTTGGGTTGAAGCAAACGCATATCAGCACTATAAACAAGAAGATATTGTTGCGCTATGGAAACTAACGAATGGCCAGATCAGTTCTGTTTTAACAAACATGAAATCAGAAAACAGTAAAAAAGCCGTTCGCTCTTCAAAAGATTCCGATGAAGAACAAACGCTGGAATGGTTGGCTTCTGATTATGTAAAGCACATGAAGCATCACCTCAATCAGATT
>JBGTGG010000419.1:0-7264 GCA_041746855.1 Cyclobacteriaceae bacterium
GCATGAACTTCAAGCGGATGCTCAACAAGTGGAAAGTAAATCCACTTGTCTTTTTGTCTCAATTTTTCACTACCATTATCCGGTTATTGATCCCATTTAAAAATTCCTTATCCATGAAAATGAGTTTTTAAGGGACGACTATTTAAATGCAGGGTAAAAAATAAACCAAGATGATTAGTTCAGGACACAGCTGGGCTAGAGCCTTATTTTTCCTATATACATCCACATTTGGAAAATGCCTCCTTTTTAGTCTATTTTAACCATTCGGTTATGTTCCTCCAAGCAAGTATGTTGGAACGGAAGAAATAGAAGATGATGGTAAGCTTTGAAGAAAAAGTGGCCTCCATTACGGGCGAATTAAAAGTGCAGTTTGGAAAATCCATCGCATTACAAGAAAGGATAAGAGGAGATTGACCTTTAATGAATTCCGACTTTTGCTTAACTGGAAAAGAGAAAATGCTTTAATTAACTGATTGTCATTATGATATCTGCTTAATTAGAAAAGAGAATGATAAGCATAAATTCGACTAAACCACGGTTCATTTGATTGATACATGAATAATTGGAAAGAAGATAGCAGCATAGATTTTAAAAGTTTGAAAAAGGCTATTGGTTCAAAATCAGATGTAGAGTCCTTAGCGGAAACCTGTGTCTGTTTTGCTAACGCCCAGGGTGGTAAAATAGTCGTTGGTATTGAAAATAAAGAATCTGAGCCTCCTCTTGGCCAAAAAATTAATGTCGATGAAATGAACAAAGTCATTTCCAGACTGAGAGACCTGACCAGCGGAGTGGGTATCGTCAATCCGGAATTACATAAACATACGAATGGTGCAGAGTATTTCTCATTTAACATTTTATACTCTTCCAGAACCATAGCCACTACATCATCGGGAAAAGTATTCATAAGAATATCCGACAATTGCCACCCTGTAAGAAGTGAAGATCTTACCAATCTTGCGGCTGAAAAAGGAGCCTTTCAATGGGAGTTGGTAGTGTCGCAAAAGATAACATTAAGTCAGGCAGATCAATTTCAAGTAGGGTACTTCTTGAACCATATAAGATTTTCTGATAAAGTCTCTGAATTTATCAAAGGGAAAGAAGACGCAGAGTTACTTGAGCATTACCAACTTCTGTCGCCTGATGGTTTTCTAACTAATCTGGGTGTGCTGTGGTTAGGAACGACATCCCAACGGGCAAGACTAAGTTACCCTATAACATTTCAGTACATAGTATATGATGAGCGTGGTGAAAAGAAACGAAAAAAGGATTGGCACTTTCATGAGCATAATCCCATGCAACTGTTACTCGAAATCGAAAAGGAGGCTGTAGAACTAACCTACTCTACCGAATTAACAGAAGGACTATTCAGAAACTCAATCCGCAATTATCCGAAAGAAGTAATCCGTGAATTGTTGATTAACTCTATAGCGCATAAAAGATATACAAGTTCGGGCGATATATTCCTTGAAGTGTATCCTGATAAAATTGTCTTTACAAATCCGGGTGGCTTGCCTCTTGGCATTTCAAAAGATAACATCCTACACGAACGGCAACGTAGAAATCCTCATCTCATTCAAACATTGCATGATTTAAAGCTAATGGAAGGTGAAGGTTCGGGATATGATCTCGTATATGAAAAACTTAGCTTAGATGCAAAGCCATTTCCTGAACTTGAAAGCACCTATAATAAACTGGCAGTCACTGTCTATTCAGGCGTCATTGATGAAGAAGCACTGGCTGTAATCGATTATATCAACAAGCATTTCCAACTCACGCAAAAGGAAACAATTGCGTTGGGTATAGTTGCTACTCGAAAAAAATTGCTTTCAACCCAGCTATCGGTTGCCTTGCAATTAAATCATGAAGATAAATTGAAACATTGGCTAGGCAGTTTGTTGGATAAAAACATACTCATTAGCCGTGGAGCCAAAAAGGGCACTGAATACTTGCTAAACCCTGACTTATTCTCTCAGGCTAGACTCAATTTAACACCAAGTCTTAAAACTATCGAGCCTCATAAACTTGAAGCGTTGATCAGAGAGGATTTAAAATATAATGGTAAAAGTAAGATGACGACCATTCAAGAGCGGTTAAAGGAAGTATATCCAGATGATATCAAAAAAGCAGTGTACAAGATGGTCAGCAAAGAAATTCTCTTTACCTCAGGAGGCAGGAAAAACCGCTCATATGAGCTTCCAAAAAAAAACAAATGAAAGATAAAATTTGAAATAAAAATGGTTAAAGTAATGTATATCAGCTTGTTAGGTTATTTTATATTGGAATTCTAAATAAATAAATGAGGGCAAAAGCACATATGCAAAGCTACCCGACAGTAAAAGATCATCTTGTTGGGTTCAACCATATGACCAACGGAAAGCACGATCAGGCTGTAGAACCGAGCATCCTTTTCAAGACTCCTCATCATTCCGAGCCAATCCTCGATATGATAGAAGGTGAAAAGTTGAACAAGACCATTTCGTTGAACGCAACGGCATGGTATGGCAGAAACACTTTAGTAATCCTTCAATCACCACAATCCTAAAAATCCTAATACAGACAAATGACCAACTGGAAGGAATATAGATTAGAGGAGATTGAAAGTGTTGTTACAGGCAAAACCCAATCCTCAAAAAAACCTGAACATATTGGGGTGATGAGATCCCGTTTGTAACTGACTGATTAATAGTCGATGCAGACTCTTTTTTTAAGCGGTCAATCACAATTAACAAAAAAGGCCGCTTTTCGTGGCCTTTTGATGCTCCTCCTCTAGGACTTGAGCCTTCCCGATAGCTACGATAGCTATTGGGACTGATTAACAGTCAGATTCCTCTTTTAATTCATAAGTTTAAATTAATCTTTTTTGATTATGGTGATTACATTTTGAAGGCCTCTGAATACCATTAATAATATTGAAGTAAAAGCCACTAAGCAGGTTATGACTCCAGGCAAAATTATAATTTCAGGGGTTAGACTTATTTTTGACGAGTAGGAGTCTAACCAGAATGTTACAATTTTGGTGGAAATTGGTATTGACACTACGATTGCCGCAATTATTAGCACGTTAAGATCTCTGAACATGCTAATTGTTAAGTTGGTTAAAGATGCTCCAAAAATTTTTCTTAATGCCATTGACTTAAGATTCTTTTTTATCATCAAAGAGATAACACCAAACAGTCCAAGAGCGATCATGAGCAGCGCTAAAATTGTAAAGAACATGAAAGAGTTACCAAGACTCTGTTCGTGTTTATATTGCTTGTAATACTTATCGTCCATGTAAGAATAATCAAATGGACTGTCAGGAACTAGTGTGTTCCATTTGGCTCGAAGATATTCCAAACTTTCACGATTTTCTACGCGTCCCTTAAAGCAGAAATAACCCCATGAATCCGTATTTAAAAGAAAGACAATTGGTTCTACTTCTTTTTTAAAACTTTCATGAAAATAATCATCTGTTACACCAACGATATTATAGCTTCCCATTTTAGTATAGAACGGAGTGCCCAACGCCTCTTCGGGATTGTCATACCCTAAAAGGATAGAGGCTTTATTACTGATCACCACACTTTCTTCGTCCCCTGTATTATCCAAGTTTAAGTAGCGGCCTGCCAATAATTTTAAATCAAATACCTGAAAATACATCTCATCCACATACACATAATATATTTTTTCCTTCACACCATTTGGAACGCGATCGCTCTTGATTGAATTTTCATAATAATCGATAATCGGCTCACCCGGTATACTGCTGGCTATGGTGACAAAATCAATAGTTGGGTTTTTGATTACTTCGTTCTTAAATGTTAACAATTTTGATTCATAAATTGAGTCTGTTAAATTGGGAGGATCAACGATGATAATCCCTTCAGTATTAAAAGCGATATCTGCATTTTGTAAATGGTTGAATTGTTTAATTGTTACGATTGCGAAATGGCAAACGATAAAACTTATTAGTAATTGAAATCCCAATAAAGCTTTACGAAACCTTAAAGAGATCGCAAACTTGCCTGAAATACTAATGAATGAACTTGCAATAATTTTAATAAGCTGTATCGAACTTAGCAACGTAACTAAAAGAAAGCAAAGGATATAGACAGCTATAAAAGCAATTAAGTTATCTGTATTTTGAGGTGCCTGTAAATCTATGGGGTAATCAAAGATTTGATAAGCGAACACTACCCAGATAAAAAATAGTGCCGAAGTGATAGTCATTAAGCAAGTAAAAATATTTTCAATTATTAGTTGTCCAAATAAATTTCTGGCATTTGCACCAAAAACTTTACGGAGATTCATTTCTTTTGACTTATCAAGAATATTATTTACTACAATATTACCGTAGTTCAAAATCGAGATTACAAATAGAATCAATGATCCAATAAGTAAAAGATTTACCCTTTGTTTACTGTCGCTTACAACACTTATTTCCCCCGAGATTGGCGGCACTAAATTGATGCTGCCAATGGATTGCAGAAAATATTCTGTCTTGACATTACTATCCTTATTTAACTTTGCTTGTTTGTCATCAAAGTAATTGTTCACTAAGGAGCTCACTTCTTCAGAATTGGATCCCTTATGCAACTGAACATAAGTATAGAAATTATTCCATAGCCAGCTTTCTTCAAATCTAGAGTAAGATGAAAAAGTACTATAGGAAAATAATATATCGAATATCAAGTGAGAGTTAGCAAGATAGTCATCAAACACTCCAGTAATCACGTAAACGTCAGAATTTAATTGGAGCTCTTTATCAATTGGATCCTCCTTTCCAAAATATTTAGTTGCATACGACTTTGAAATAATTGCCGTACCTGGATTATTCAAAGCGGCAGATGGATCACCTTTTATAAGGTTGATTGCCAAAATTTTAATCAGATCATTGTCTACATTATAAATATTGTATTCGTTGAATTTCTTCTCTTCATACCTGACAACTCCTTGCCGTCTCATGAGACGCGCTGAATAATTGACATCAGGAAACTCCGTTTTAAGCAAATTTGATAGGGCCGGAAAAGTTGTTGCACTATTCACAACAGTAAGTCCATCTTGCAATTCACTACGGTTGATTCGATATGTCAGGTTGGAGTTTTTGTTGAACGATTCATAATTCAATTCATACTTAGCAAGATTCTAGGTGAGATATGAGGCTGAAAGACATATAGAAAGTGTAAGCAAAAGAATAAATGTTGAAAACGGTTTCTTCTTTATTCCCCTAAAATGAGTTTTCAGATAATGTTTTAGCATATCGGACTATTGAATAAAAATTATAGCTTAACATATGTTCAAGGTTAAATCTGGCTACTAACTAATGCTCAAATGATTGAAGCTTCGATCTTTTAAAATTGAACAATTTTTCAATTTTTAGGGAGAACCTTTCGCAAAATCTGCCCTTTTGGGCCATTGAATTGAGATATTCTTTTAAAAAGCCTTGTTTTACGCCTATTATTAAGCTTAGTAGTTTTAATTTTTTTCCGGAAGGATTCAGGTGCAGGAGCGCGATTTTTAACGAAGTACCATAACAACCAACAAAAAAGGCCACTTTCGTGGCCTTTTTATGCTCCTCCTCTAGGACTTGAACCTAGGACCCTCTGATTAACAGTCAGATGCTCTAACCAGCTGAGCTAAGGAGGAAAATTTTGGATTGCAATATTAAGGCTTGCGCCCAAAAACGCAAAGCGTTCTGTGAAATTTGTTTCGATTCCTGTTTTTTTGATTCTTGGAGCAGCAATTTAGACCAACTTTAATTCGGACAAATTCTTAGATTTAACTTCAGGTTGTGTTCCATCAAGTTTCCCCATTCCCTATGAAATCCACTTTATTTTTCCTTATCATAATATTTGTTTCCAATTTGGAGTTAAAAGCCCAGGAGATAAAAACCTACCCGATAGAATCGATTGATCCGGACGTTGTTTCATATAGCGATTTGGTTTTTCTGAACGAAGAAATAGGTGATGCGCAAATTGTATTTCTGGGTGAGCAAGATCATGGGGATGGAGCAGCTTTTTTAGCGAAGACCCGCTTTATTAAATATTTAGTAGAGGAGATGGGTTTTTCTGTAATTGCTTTTGAAGGGGATTTTGTGACCTTGAATGATAATAGTAAAGACCTAAATCAAAAATGGAGCGCCCTACCTGGCCCATGGGTAAACAGCGACCAAATGATTCCCTTGAAAAAATATTTAGATAAAAGGAATATTGAATTGGCAGGGTTTGATCTCTTTGCAACCGCCATCGTAAAAGAAGGGTTGAAAGGATTTGAAGAACTGTATTGGAAGATGGCTGCCCCACTGACTACGCTGAAGGAAGAGGAGATTAAATCAACAGTGCGTTCAATTTTGACTGGAGCCAAAGCTAATAATAAATTTTTGAAGGAAGTATACCGTATTACCCCGTTACTTTTTGATCAGCAAAGTGGATTATCAAAACAGCTGATGGGGGGTTTCCAGTATGTTATTGATAGTTATCAAGCTGGTAGTAAAAAAGGAAAAGTCGGGTTTGAAAAGTACAGCGATCGCGACACGCATATGGCGTTCAATTTAAGGTGGCTTATGGAAAACTCACTGGCGGGTAAAAAAGTAATTGTTTGGGCTGCTAATTTCCATATCGCTAAAAATCCGAACAGTATAGAATCGGAAAAGAGTTGGAGGTTCCGGTCCGGAAACCTTATATCGATGGGACAAAAATTTGATGAGATCTGTGATATTCCATCGTATAGGATTGGACTTACATCCTATGACGGAAAGTACAATGATTGGGTGCATGGCGGTGGCAACCTAGAAATAATGCCTGAAAGGCATAATGAAAACTCACTCGAGGTCATGCTTTTAAAGTATCCTGGAGAATACCAGTTTGTTCCACTTGGCGGATTGGCGTTTGATTTTTCATTGAGTGGGTTTCAACATAAAGCTTTTCGTGGGGATTGGCGCAAAGTCTTTGACGCAATTTTCTTCATTAAGGAAATGACTCCCTCTACGAATGAAAAATCAAAAAAACTTTAATGTTTAGAAACATCTTCACTCCGACCGCAAACTGTTCACCGGATTCATGATTGCAGCTTTTATGCTTTGGTAACTTACCGTCAGAATTGAAATGGCAATCGCCACAAAGGCTGCCGCCACAAAAACCCACCCACTGATTTGAACGCGATACGTAAAATCTTCCAGCCATTTGTCCATCACATACCAACTCAGCGGCAAGGAAATGAGGATGGAAATACCCACTAATTTCAGAAAGTTGAAGGAAAGCTGATAGGAGATATGAACAATACTTGC
>JBGTGG010000420.1:0-5256 GCA_041746855.1 Cyclobacteriaceae bacterium
TTCGATTATCGTTATCAATTTTTAATATATAATTCTCTAATCTGAAAAGAATCCCGGAGGGATTCAATACTGTCTTTGCGAAAAAACTTTTGCGCACTCTGCGTGAGTATAACTTCTTTCACGCAAAGCTCGCCAAGGAGCAAAGACGCAAAGCTTATTGACTGGTATTGATATTCAAACTTCGCGGTCTTTGCTAAAAAACTTTGCGCACTTTCAGTGAAACCTACTGTCCCATCATCACAAAAGCACCCCAGTAATACGGTTCCTTGTACTTTTTCATCAACTGGAGTTGTGCCTGTTTAAAAGCTGCTCGTTTGTTTTTTAGTTTTACAAGGTTGGTATAAAAATTCCGCATCAACTCCTGTGTGGCGGCATCATCCACTTTCCATAAGCTCATCACCAACGCTTCAGCACCGGCCGCTAAGAACGAACGCTGCAATCCATACACGCCTTCGCCATCCTTGATATCACCCAGTCCGGTTTCGCAAGCACTCAGCACCACCATGTCGGTGCCTTGCAAATCGAGGTTCATGGCTTCATACGCGGTGAGAATTCCGTTGTCGTTGCTTTCCAAATTCGGCATCTGATCACCAAGAGCGTTGCTTGCTCCTGCCAACAGCAATCCGGAGCGCAGCAATGCATTGTCATTCGCATTTTCCAGGTTCACACCAAAAGCTGATCCCTGGTTCCCTTCAACATCCGGCAAGAAATAACCGTGTGTTGCAATGTGCAAATACGTAGGACTCTTTACTGCTTTTAGATTGGTCTCAGAAGCATTCTTCTGCATAAACTGTGTTGCCTTAAATCCTGCAGGTGCTAAAATTTTACTGATCCCATCAACTTCCGTTTTTGTTCCGGGCAAGGGGGGAACATCACCCGATCCATAATCCGGAAACCCAACGAACGTAACATTCTTTTTCGAAACGGTTGTCTTCTTATTTTTGATCGCGATCAAATCTTTGGAGTTTCCAACAATCACTAAATCATACCGATTGATTACATAATCACCACCCGTTTTTTTCAGTGTATTCAAACTAATCTGATTGTACACGCCATCCGGTGAAATGTAAATGATTTTCTTTCCCGATAAATCGGGGTCGAGGCCTGCCCAAAACTGATCATAGGAGTAGGTGTCTTCCATTTTCTGTTGAACTGCATTTCTAAAATATTTCGCATACCGGGTTTCCATTTGTTTGCCGTTTTGCCAAACCACAAGCTTGGGCAACTCTGCACCTTTTGTGAGCACCATTGCTACATAGCGTGAATCGTCAACAAATTTCTGATCAAATTTTCGTACACGAATAAATTCGACAATGGCTTCTTCGGCAGTCAATAATTTTTGAATGTCTTTAAAGTTTGTCTTCGTCATGGCATAACCGGCAGTGAAATCCTCAGAACGCTCCGATAATTTTCGCTCCATTGAATTCGTTGCCCGTTCTATCGAATCCAGGTTTACTTTTTGATCCTTCAGCTCATCCTTCGAATAGGCATACAACCGCGCCAACAATTCTTTTTGATCCAACCATTTTAGATAATCGTCAATGAGCGCCTTATCGCCACTTGAAAGTATGCGCTGCTTTACTTTATTGGTGGAATTCAACAACAAAGCCTTTGTTGCGATTTGATAATCATACAGATCTTGCAAAATATATTTATTGTCTGGTGCGGCATCGATAGCATAATTGTAAAAACGTTGGAAGCGCGGATAAAGCACATCCCAATATTTCGTTTTCTCTGCCTCGCTCATCGGTGGAAAATACGTGTTGATAAATTCGAGCGATTGGTCCATCACCGCTCTGTATAACATTTGAGCATTACCAACATCTCCTTTCTTCCAATATAAAATCGCTACATCTTCTTTTGATTGTACGGTGTGTGGATGGGCCTCTCCCAGAATTTTTGTTCGAACACTCAACGCCTTATCTAGCAAAGGTCCTGCTTCTGCATAGCGCTCTTTGTATCGATAAAAATTTCCCAGGTCGCTGGTGGCTTTTGCGAAAGCAGGGTTATCTTCACCAAAACTTGATTTATAAATCGACACCGAACGTTTCATCAAATCTTCTACTTTTTCTTCTTTGCCCATGGTAATATACAATGCAGCCAGATTGCTGAGCATACTGGCATAATCAGGATTGCTTTTGCCCAGTCGTTTCTCCATGCCCAGATAAATGGCTTCCGCTTCTGCATACTTTCCCATCTGTTGGTACAATAGCGCTTGATTGGAAAGGAATTTCAAATGGTTCTTTGATTTTTTGCTTTGTAGTTTTTCTGCTACGGCAATCGCATTCACCAATTTTTCCATGGCAGCATCATATCGGCCAATTGCCTGGAACAACATAGCTTGATTGTTCAACACGATGGCATATTGCATAGTTGCCTGCATTTGCTGCTTGTCCATGATCGCAACCACTGCATCCAGTTCTTTTTCTGATTCGTTGTACCTTCCTAGATTATAATGAAGCACCCCATAGTTATTTCGTGAAGCGGCCACGCCAAGATCATCGTCTCCAAATTTTTCTTTTCGCTTTTCAAGTGCGAGGAGTGTGGCTTCTTCTGCTTGTGTAAACCTTCCCATGGTTGCAAAGAGCAAGCCTTGATTGGAAATTGTTTTGAGATAACTGATATCCTCCGTAAGTTTTATTTTTTCATACATCGATCGTGCGATCTGGTACCTTTTCTCTGCACTGGCAAATTGTGCGTTGGCATAAAACAGTTCGCCTGCCATCAAATTTGCTTTTGCATTGGTCTCGTTTTCCGTCAAGGCAACCTCTACTCCATTTTCTTTATATGCCTTTTGTATGTTGTTGATATTGGAAATCTTTGCATTCAATTCGCCTTTTTCTTTCACATCAAACAAACCCGAATTGTCACTCAATAGAATAGCGTAGTCAAAATCAGTGGAATCATACTCAGCCCGCGCCTTGTCCATTTCATCCAGTATCGCACTGCTGTGTTTCAGGATTTGACTTTTGTTTCTGATAGTAACGTCTTTTATTTTTTTAAAAGACGGTATTTGCGATTTGCCGGGAAACGCAAGCAGAATTAAAAGGGCAAGGGAAGAAAGCCTGATCATAAATATGGGTCTTGTGTAAAGTGTTTAACAAATATAAAAGAATCAAGGATAGCCACAGCACTCCAGGCTCATAACTGCTGCGTACTAAGCGACTCAAAATCACTAAACATTTCCTGAAGCTCAGGGACGGAGGAAGGTTTTTCAAATGAACAAATTTTTTCAAACTGCATCCAAATCTCTTGAATCTTTGGGTTTGCCTCTAAGCCGGCCACCACTTCTTTGGATTTCCATTCAAAAAAGCAAAGATAAGTTCCGTCTTTCGATTGCATGAACCAGGGTTCGCGGTCCGATAGTAAATTTTCTTCTTTATAGGTTTTAATCTGACGGAACAATTGCGAGCGGAACGCTTCCTCTTTTCCTTTGTAAGGACGGTAGGCCACAATCATTATTCTTTCCATCTTATTTGAATTTACCACTGGTTAAAACTATCTCCGAAAAATACGTATGAATAGCAAACGGGTTTCATAACTTGCGGCATGAACCTTACCCGCGCAACGGCCACTACCCTCGTTTCCATCCTTGAGAACGTGCTCCTCGAAAATAAGTTTGCTGATAAAGTAATCGAAAAAGCTTTTAAAGAGAACACGAAACGAAGAAACCCTGATCGCCAGTTTATCGCACAAACGACCTATGGCATCATCCGGAATTATCGTTTTCTCTATACGATTGCCAAGTGCGAGAAAGATAATTTTTGGAAAATATTAGGCGCCTGGTTGATGCTGAACAAAATTCCAATGCCTCGCTGGGATGAGTTTGGTAAACTGAATTCCAACAACCTCGCCAAACACGCGAAAGAAGTCAGAACTGTTCGGAAGTATCGCGAGTCAGTACCCGATTGGTTGGATGAACTTGGTGAAAAAGAATTAGGAACGGCTTGGGACAACGAGATCAAAGCACTCAATGAAGAACCCACAGTTGTCTTGCGGGTCAACACACTGAAAACAACAAAAGAAGAGTTGATTGAAACACTTCGCGAAGAACGTGTGGACACTAAAACTGATGAAGAATTTCCGGATGCACTTATCCTTCCGCGCTGGAAAAATGCATTTCGGCTTCAAGCTTTTAAAGATGGACTTTTTGAAAGCCAGGATGCCGCTTCACAAGAAGTGGCCCGCTACCTTGAGGTTTCTCCCGGTATGCGCGTGATTGATGCCTGTGCCGGAACGGGTGGCAAAACGTTGCACCTTGCAGCGTTGATGAACAACAAAGGCCGCATCATTGCGATGGATACAGAAGAATGGAAACTCAATGAGTTGAAACTACGAGCACGAAGATGTGGTGTGAGTAATCTGGAATTAAAAACAATTGATTCCTCAAAAGTAATCAAGCGACAAGCAAACACGGCTGATCGCTTATTGTTGGACGTTCCTTGCTCAGGCTTAGGGGTACTGAAAAGAAACCCCGATGCCAAATGGAAATTGACACCTGAATACCTTGAAAAATTACATGCACTGCAAGCAAAAATTATCAAGGACTATAGTGTGCTGCTTAAAAAAGATGGCCTGATGGTGTATTCCACATGCAGTATCCTCCCCTCCGAAAATCAACATCAGGTCGAACGGTTTTTAAAAGAGCATTCGAACTTTAAACTCATCCGTGAAAAAACCATTCTTCCATCAGAAGGCTTTGACGGATTTTACATGGCGTTGATAAAAAAGATTGAAGCATAGATCAAAGTTGGCCATCCAAAAATTCCATATTAAATTGTGCGCTGATGAACGACTATTCAAACCTCACTGCTCTCTTTGTAAATCTCGCTTAACTATTTCGGTTTGAACTTCCTGAAAAAAATATCGCAAACACTATTTACATGTTGGGTATTCCTGGTGTTTACAGTGTTCATGCTTTTGTTTCTCCCCATGATGACTCTGCCATTTTTATTTGGGAATAAGATTAGCTGGATTGCTTATAAATTTTTGAAAGCGTGGGCATGGATTTTCAGTCAACTCACCTTTATCCGATATTCGATTCATGGAAAGGATGTTTTCAAAAAAGAAAACTCGTACATCTATGTCAGCAACCATACATCTTTTTTGGACATTCCTGGTGTAGTGCTTACACTGCCCGGTGAATTTAGAGCCCTTGCGAAAAAAGAATTACTTAAAATTCCGGTTTTCGGAATTATTGCCAGAGGCGCAACAATCAGTGTAGATCTCTCAAGCACCGAAAGCCGAAAAAGAAGC
>JBGTGG010000421.1:0-2008 GCA_041746855.1 Cyclobacteriaceae bacterium
TGGCAAACTATCAATGGTTTTATTTCTAATTTTATGGAAAAGCTAAAATTAAATTAAAACAACTTACAACACGCACTATAATCCATGGCCCAAAAGCATTAGCCTGAAAAGGGGCCACTGATTATAGCGCTATCGTTGTGCTTCATGCAAAAAAGGCCAACGCACATTCAAGCACATTTGGTTTTTGCCGACACACAGGCAAACGCTGAAAAACCAAAAGAGCTTGAATTTTTGCCAACGCTGACGAGAGAACAAAGAATTAAAAACATAAAATAAAACAAACTGAATGTTTGAACAGACTTTTAAAAACATAGACGACATACTTTACAAGGACGCAGGAGCGGACAGTGAATTGGACTACATCGAACAGACTTCTTGGATTCTGTTCTTGCGATACCTTGACCATTTGGAAAGTGAGAAAGCAGATGAAGCAGCTTTGGAAGGAAAAGACTACCAATATATTTTGGACGAAGAATATCGTTGGCCAAATTGGGCAATGCCCAAAACTGCTGACGGCAAACTCGACCATCACAAAACCAAAACAGGCCCAGACTTGGTAAAGTTTGTTGACCATCAACTATTCCCCTACTTGGCTGACTTCAAACAGAAATCTATTGATAACCCGAAATCTATTGAATACAAAATCGGGGAGATTTTTAGCGAATTGAGCAACAAGGTAAAAAGTGGCTACAACCTTCGAGAGATTATTGAAATGACTGATGAACTGCCTTTCGGCAGTTCTAAAGACAAGCACGAACTCAGCCACTTGTATGAGACCAAAATCAAGAACATGGGGAACGCAGGGCGTAATGGCGGACAATACTATACGCCACGTCCTTTGATTCGTGCCATAATTGAAGTAATTGACCCACAAGTTGGTGAGAAGATTTATGATGCGGCTTGTGGAAGTGCGGGCTTCTTGTGCGAATCATACGAGTACATGTATAACCGCATGGATAAGAACACAGACAATCTCAAAACCTTACAGGAAAAAACGCTTTACGGAAAAGAGAAAAAGAACTTGGCGTACATCATTGGGGTAATGAACATGATTTTACATGGCATTGAAGCTCCAAACATCATACACACTAATACGCTGACTGAAAACATAAGAGACATTCAGGAGAAAGACCGATACAACGTGATTCTTGCTAATCCACCATTTGGCGGAAAGGAACGAAAAGAAGTACAACAGAATTTCGACATCAAAACAGGCGAAACGGCCTCTTTATTCTTACAGCACTTTATCAAGAGTTTGAAAGCAGGCGGACGAGCAGGAATTGTAATCAAAAATACATTTTTGAGCAATGCCGACAATGCCTCAGTTTCCTTGCGAAAGCACTTATTGGAGAGTTGCAATGTGCATACCATTTTAGACATGCCAGCGGGTACTTTCTTAGGTGCGGGCGTAAAAACAGTTGTTCTATTCTTTACCAAAGGAGAACCGACCAATAAAATTTGGTACTACCAATGTGTACCAGGCAGAAGCTTGGGAAAGACATCACCGTTGAATGATGCAGACTTGCAAGAATTTAAAGACTTGTCTAAAACGCTTTCCGATTCTGAAAAATCGTGGACGGTTGATATTTCGGAAATCAAAACAATTAACTACGATTTTAGTGTTAAAAACCCTAATGGAAAGGTTGATGTGGTATTTCGGTCATTAGACGAAATATTAGCAGAGTTGGAAGCTATGGATGAAGATTCAAATGAAATATTAAATAATATCAAAGAAAAGTTCTTATGAATGGAATTGAAAGAACAACGTTAGGTGATTCGTGTGAATTTTATAACGGTAAAGCACATGAAAAAGATATTGACATAAATGGTAAATATATTGTTGTCAATTCGAAATTCATTTCCCAAGAAGGTAAAGTAATTAAGCGAACAAAAGAACAAATGTTCCCTTTGTATAAAGGTGATATTGTAATGGTAATGAGTGATGTGCCAAACGGGAAAGCATTGGCCAAGTGTTTTATTATTGATAAAAATGATACTTACTCATTAA
>JBGTGG010000422.1:0-7287 GCA_041746855.1 Cyclobacteriaceae bacterium
TGCGCATGGATCCCTGAGATCATCAGGTCTACATCCTTCTTATTTCTACCACAAAAGGAGCAGGTTACTTCAGCCATTATCTTTTCCAATTATTTGATTTTGCCCAATTGCAAAGGTACGGAAAATATCTTTCCCTCGAAATTGGTTTAAATTATGCCTTTTTCCGCTCTAAAACCTCGTCTATTAAGCCATACGCTTTCGCTTCAGCCGAACGCATCCAAAAATCACGATCAGAATCTTTCTCGATCTTCTCATATTTTTGTCCGCTGTGATTTGCAAGAATTGTATACAAATCCTTTTTCACTTCAATGGTTTGTTTTAATGAGATTTCCATATCAGAAGCCTGCCCTTGCATACCACTCATGGGTTGATGGATCATGATTCGGGAGTGAGGAAGTCCCGAACGTTTTTTCGGAGCACCTGCAGCTAACAAAACAGCAGCCATGGACGCGGCTAGACCTGTACAAATAGTCGCCACGTTCGGATTTACATATTGCATGGTATCATAAATACCTAGGCCGGCATATACCGATCCGCCCGGGCTATTGATATACATGATAATGTCTTTCTTTGGATCCGCAGATTCTAAAAACAGAAGTTGAGCAGTAATCAGGTTTGCTACCTGATCATCAACCCCCATTCCAAGGAAAATAATGCGATCAGAAATCAATCGGGTGAAGACATCAATAGCCCTGAAATTACCAGGTCTTTCCTCAATTACATATTGGGTCATATTATCGATACGCTGCGCATACGAGTCTACGGTGTTACCACTCATACCCAGGTGATGTACGGCATATTTTCTGAAATCATTTTGCTGGCTCATAAATATCTAGAGGTTTAAAATTTCGTTTTTGATAGTGCTAAATTTGCTGAAAATACGGACAATGCAAATACTTTCAGGAAATAATGTCTTTAACCAAATCGGATCAGGAATGGTTACATAATGTAAGTCGATAGTGATAGGTTTTTATTGTTGAACTAGTGCTTATGTTCTTCAATAATTTTTTTAAACTCATCAACACTAACCTTCTTCTCCACCAAGGTTATCGTATCCTTTAATAAGGAGAGGATTTTATCACTACGTAATTGGGTGTATAACTTCGTGAAGTTCTGGCCGTTTTCGTTTGAAAGATAGTTGTCAACAATTCCATCAATTTTATCACCGAGTTGTTCAGCGAATGCCGGCCCACCAAATTGTGCAACTATCATTTCTTTTGCCTTGCTGCGAACATCCTCTGTTTCAACAGAGATTTTATGATCTTCGGCAATTTTGTTTTTCACCAGATCCCATTTCAAGCTTCTAACATAAGCCCCAAATTCTTTTTCAAGGATTTCATCTGTGATTTGCTGACCACCAGTATTCTTTAACCACGATTTCAAGAAGCCTTCGGGCAAATTGATCTTGGTGTTCTCTACATAATAATCCTCAATGGAGTGTTCCAAGAAATGGTTGCTTTCGCGATTATAATTTTCACCAATCGTTTCTTTCACCTTGACAACAAACGCGGCTTCGTCTTTCACTGCATCTTTACCAAAAACCCGATCAAATAATTCGATGTTCAGTTCAGCAGGTTCAACACGGCTGATGTTCGTGATCTTTAAGGTATAAGTTCCTTTTTCTTTTTTTACTTCCTCAACACTTCGGTTCAGTAATTCGGCAAGTGCTTCATTATCTTTAAAGAGTTTCGAGATTTCAAAGTTCACCGTTTCGTCCTTTTTCAATCCAAAGAAAATTTCTTGCGACTTCTTCTCGACTTTGTCTATTTCAATACGCGCGTGTTCGAGTTTAAAATCAGGATCTTCACTGGTGAGCTCACCTGCCAAAATATCCCCGGTTTCGCTGGTCTCAGGGTACGAAACTTTACCAAAGCGTTTTTTCAAATCGCTGATGGTATCGTCTACCATTTTCGCGTCAATTTCAATAGGATATGATTTTACTTTCACTTTCGGTGATAACTCATACGTGAAGTCATCGACCATTCCAATTTCGTATTCGAAGTCAAAATCCTTTTGATTCTCCCAGTCAATTTGGGAGGCCTTTTCATGATTGGGCATAGGCTCACCAAGTATTTTGAGGTTTTGCTCCCGTATGTACGAGTTCAGTTTACTGGAAAGCAGATTATTGATTTCATCCACCATCAAGGATTTTCCATACATCCGCTTAATCACACCCGTTGGAACTTTTCCGCTTCTGAAGCCTTTAATGCTGGCCTTTTTAGCATACTCTTTAATTTTTTCTTCAACGTGAGGTTGATAATCACCTTCGCTTAGTGTAATTTTAATAACACCTTCGGTGCTGTTCTTTTTGTTGAGTGTAATCTCCAAAATGGAAGTATTTTGAGTGATGAAAAAAATTAAGAACCCTCAATACGCGAAAAAAATTCAGGCATTGAGGGTTCAAAGTGTGCGGGTGGAGGGACTCGAACCCCCATGGGTCACCCCGCTAGATCCTAAGTCTAGTACGTCTACCAATTTCGCCACACCCGCAAGTGTTTTTAGCATTCACCCGAAGGTGAGCCCGAAAACGGAGTGCAAATTTATAGATTATTTGGGAATAAAGAAGTCCAGACGGGATTTTAGAAAAAGATTTACTTTAAAATATATTTACACGGAAAACCTCCCCGGATTGGTACTACTTATAAGGATAATTAATTCAGGGAATTCTATATAATTATTGCTATTTGAACATAAAAACCATCCATGGTTATTGATGCTGAGCAGGAGAAACGGGAGATAATTAATCGCTACAGAAAATTATTGAGAAAGGCGAAACCTACTTTAGGGGATGGGGATGCCAAATTGATAAAAAAGGCTTTCACAATGGCCCTTGAAGCGCATAAGGATATGCGGAGAAAATCTGGGGAGCCATACATATTTCATCCATTGGATGTTGCCCAGATATGCGTGGAAGAAATTGGGCTCGGAACAACCTCTATTATTGCTGCCTTACTCCACGATGTGGTGGAAGATACGGATATTGAACTGGCGGAAATCAATGAAATCTTTGGCAGTAAGGTCACAAGGATTATTGACGGGCTTACCAAAATTGCAGGTGTTTTTGAATACGGAACCTCCCAACAAGCCGAGAATTTCCGCAAAATGCTCTTTACGCTATCCGATGATGTGCGGGTAATTTTGATCAAACTGGCAGACCGGCTGCACAACATGCGCACACTGGAAAGTATGCCGCGCAACAAGCAGCTCAAAATTGCATCAGAAACAATTTATTTATACGCCCCGCTGGCACATCGGCTGGGCTTGAATACCATGAAGACAGAACTGGAGGATTTATACCTTCGGTTTACCGATTTTGAAGTCTATGATAATATTTCAAGAAAAATCGATGCCACCCGTGGGATCCGAAACAAATTCATTCGTCAGTTTTTGCAACCGGTCAAAGAATCACTCGAACAACAGGATATTGATTTTGAAATCAAAGGAAGACCAAAATCCATTTATTCCATCTGGAATAAAATGAAAAAACAAAATATACCTTTTGAGGAAGTTTACGATTTATTTGCCATCAGGATAATATTGGACGCGCCAATCGAACAAGAAAAGGCTGTCTGCTGGCAGGTTTATTCTGTAGTTACGGATTATTACACACCCAACCCTGACCGCTTACGCGATTGGATCAGCACGCCAAAATCCAACGGTTACGAGTCCCTTCATACCACCGTTATGGCAAAGAATGGTCAATGGGTGGAAGTGCAAATCCGCACCCAGCGGATGGATGAAATTGCCGAGAAGGGCTATGCGGCACATTGGAAATATAAAGATTCCAATTCCTCCAGTGAATCCAATCTTGAAAAATGGCTTGCCCGTGTCCGGGATTTGCTCGACCAAAACAACCACTCTGCGTTGGATTTTGTTGATGATTTTAGAGGAAACCTTTTTAGTGAAGAGGTTTTTGTTTTCACCCCTAGAGGTGAACTAAAGAATTTACCTTATGGAGCCACTGCCGTGGATTTTGCTTTCGACATCCACACGCAGATTGGTTCACGATGCATTGGCGCGAAGGTGAACGGTAAGTTGGTCCCGATCAATTATGTTTTAAAAAATGGGGATCAAATCGAAATTTTAACCTCCCAAAAACAAAAACCTCATGAAGATTGGCTGCGCTTTGTCGTCACTTCCAAGGCCAAAGCCAGAATCAAAGATTACCTGAAGGAAGAAAAAAAGAAAGCAGCCGAAGAAGGGAAAGAGATTGTGCTTCGAAAGTTAAAACAACTTCGAATAGAACCAACCCAAGTGGTAATGGAGCAAATGCGTGATTTCTTTAAAGCACCTACGCATTTGGACTTTTATTTCCGGGTAGGGAAGGGTTGGATTACCCCAAGCGAATTAAAAAGATTTAAAGACTACAAACCCACAGCTCCTATCAAATCCAAACCCAATATCCGGGTGGCGGACATGAAAATGATTGAGGATGAAATCTCCAATATAAAAGGACGCTATGAGGATATATTGTTGATAGGCGAGGATATGGATATGGTCGATTACCGGCTGGCCAAGTGTTGTTCGCCAATTCCGGGTGACGATGTGTTTGGCTATGTAACGGTAAGCGAAGGCATAAAAATACACCGAGCAAATTGTCCCAATGCGCATGAATTGCTCGCCCAGCATGGAAACAGGGTTGTTAAGGCAAAATGGACTTCTCAGCATGAGGTGGCCTTTCTTACGGGATTAAAACTCAGGGGCACCGATCGCGTAGGGATCATCAATGATATATCTAAAATCATCTCTGAAGAACTTAAAGTAAACATGAGTTCCATGTCCATCCATACCGATACCGGCATATTTGAAGGTGAAATTATGCTGTACGTCAACGATACCCGCCACCTTGAACACCTCATTGAGAAACTTCAGATGGTTGAAGGGGTTGTGAAAGTTAGACGGTTCGATTCAAGAAATTGACCCAAGGGAAAGTTCTGATTGTCTTTTGGATGCCAATTAAGGGATGCTATCTTTGCTGTCTTGTTGAATTATGGTTTTGAATACATCAATTTTTGAAGAAGTAAGTAAGATTTTCACGGCCTACCTTGAAAATCGGGCGCTGCGGAAAACGCCTGAACGCTATGCTATACTCGAGGAGATCTATTCACGTGATGGTCATTTTGATGTGGAGTCGCTCTACATCAGTATGAAAAATAAAAACTATCGCGTAAGCCGTGCCACTGTTTATAACACCCTCGATCTTCTTGTTGAGTGTGATTTGGTAAGCAAGCATCAGTTTGGGCAAAACCTGGCGCAATACGAAAAGTCGTATGGATACAAGCAACATGATCACCTGATTTGTACCGAGTGTCATAAGGTTGTAGAGTTTTGTGATCCACGCATTCAAAACATTCAAAATACAGCGGAAGAAATTCTGGATTTCAAAGTCCTGCATCATTCGCTTATCCTCTATGCTACATGTACAAAAACCAACTGCGAGAATAAGAAAGCAGTGACCCCTTAAATACATTTTACCATGGAACTTAAAATAGAGTACCGCAATAATGCATTGATCCTTCGCCTTTCTGGGGATTTGATTGGTGAAGATAATGGGCTGGGTGTTTTAGAAGCTGTTGGCGAAGCCATTTCAAAAGGTGTTTCAGTTTGTGTTATTGATATTTCCGGTCTGCGGTATATAAATAGCAGTGGAATTGGTGTATTGATAACTGTATTAACGAAGTTTAGAAATAAAGGAGGCGAGGTATATTTAATGAAACCCTCCGAGAGCGTTCAGAAATTATTAGTGATCACCAAACTGAATGCAATTTTTCAAGTAATTCAAAATGAAGACGAGGTGCTTTAACACCTGAAAGAAAAAATAATGGCGAAAGTAGATGTTTTGTTAGGGCTCCAATGGGGCGATGAAGGTAAAGGGAAAATTGTGGATGTGCTGGCACCCAAATACGATATCGTAGCACGATTTCAAGGCGGGCCGAATGCGGGGCATACACTTGAGTTCGATGGGATAAAACATGTATTGCATCAAATACCTTCTGGCATTTTTAGAAAAAACATTCGAAATGTAATTGGGAATGGCGTTGTCCTCGATCCTGTGATTTTCAAAGTGGAAATAGAAAAACTTCAAAAATTCAATCTTGATATAACCCAAAATCTTTTCGTTTCGAAAAGGGCACAATTGATTGTGCCAACACATCGCCTTTTGGATCAAGCTTATGAAACCGCTAAAGGTGTGGATAAGATTGGCTCTACGTTAAAAGGAATAGGACCAACCTATCAGGATAAAATTGGCAGGCAAGGGCTAAGGGTAGGCGATATCCTTTCTCCAAATTTTCAGGAACGTTTTGATAAGTTGACAAAAATCCATTTCAATATCCTTAAGGAATATGATATTCAATATGATTGGGAAGAGTTAAAAGCCAAATTTCTGGAGGCTGTTGATTTTTTAAAGCAATTCCAAATTATTGAAAGTGAGTATTTTCTAAATCAAGAATTGAAAGCAGGATCAACTATTCTTGCGGAAGGTGCCCAGGGATCTTTGTTGGATATCGACTTTGGAAGCTACCCGTTTGTAACAAGTTCTACTACGGTAACTGCCGGAGCGTGTACAGGTCTGGGTATTCCTCCAAAAAATATTGGGGAAGTGTATGGAATATTTAAAGCCTATAGCACCCGGGTCGGAAGCGGTCCCTTTCCAACAGAGTTATCAGATGATCAGGGGGAATTGATGCGGAAAGAGGGAAACGAATTTGGCTCAACTACTGGAAGACCCAGACGTTGTGGATGGATTGATTTGCCTTCTCTTAAATACTCTATTATGATTAATGGAGTTACGCAGCTTTTAATGATGAAAGCTGATGTTTTGAATGTATTTCCGACAATAAAAGTGTGCACACACTATCAGCTTACAGACGGTACAACCTCCAGTATTCTTCCGTATGAATATGTAAGTGAACAGGTTACCCCCATATATAAAGAGATGAAGGGATGGAACTGTTCATTGAAGGGTATTGATGGAAATTCAATCCCGGCTGAATTGAATGAGTACATAGAATTCCTAGAGCGTGAGCTGGAAGTACCCATTACATTGATATCGATTGGCCCTGATCGAACGGAAACAATAAACCGTCAAACCGTAACTGTTTAAATTTTTTTTCATTGGTATTTGGATAACGTGAGTCCAACATATACCTTTGCACTCCCAAATGAGGGAAAGGCTGGTTTGGAAGGGATTTTAGACTGGTTACTGTTCTGAGAAGTTGAAGAAACCGGGAGGTTTTAGAGATGGATCGGGAAACGTTCTTTGAATAGATGGAATTAGATAGCGGA
>JBGTGG010000423.1:0-3828 GCA_041746855.1 Cyclobacteriaceae bacterium
CATCAAGATACCGTACCTTAAAAAAAAATCAAGCTTTTTTAGGATAGATTGTGAATCTACTGTATAGGCGGTTTCAAATGAATTGTCCATCTTTAGTTTTGATAGAGGTTCCCTTGAAATCGATACGCTACGCCATTCCAATCATTGTTTTTGCACAGTTCGCCTGTACTTCATTGTGGTTTGCTGGCAATGCAGTTATTCATGATATCCAGTCAACATTAGGATTACCGGAAAGTATTGTCGGCCACATTACGTCTGCTGTCCAGTTTGGTTTTATCGTTGGCACGTTGGTGTTTGCAATCTTCACCATCACAGATCGTTTCTCTCCCGCTAAAATTTTTCTATTCTGTGCGATGGCAGGAGCCGCAGCCAATCTGGGAGTTTTATTCTCTACCGAATTTATAGGTTTGCTTTCCGCGCGCTTCCTTACGGGATTTTTCCTTGCGGGAATTTATCCAGTGGGCATGAAGATCGCATCCGACTATCGCGAAAAAGGATTGAACACAGCATTGGGTTGGTTGGTGGGTGCATTGGTTTTCGGAACCTCATTTCCACATCTGCTCAACTATTTTTCAGCAGACATTCCATGGAAAATGGTTGTGATTGCAACCTCAGTAATTGCCATACTTGGTGGACTAATCATTGGTTTTTTTGTTGGTGATGGGCCGTATCGCAAAAAAAGTACCGCTCCCGATTTTAAAAAATTCTTTACCTTATTCCAAAACCCAGCTGTTCGCAAACCAGCATTTGGATACTTCGGGCACATGTGGGAGCTATATACTTTCTGGGCGTTTGTTCCAATTGCCCTCGCATCCTTTATCAAGCAAAATCCTGAATGGAATGTTTCTATTTCTTTCTGGGCGTTCATCATTATTGGTGCGGGTGGACTTGGTTGTATTGCGAGCGGTTATATCGCACAGCGAATTGGTAGTCACAAAACTGCAACCTATTCGTTATTGCTATCAGGAATATCTTGTATACTTTCTCCGTTCCTTTTCAATGCTCCCCCAATCCTCTTTATACTATTTTTAATTTTTTGGGGCATTGTAGTCGTTGCCGATTCACCACAATTTTCTACGCTTGTTGCTGGTGGTGCACCGAAAGAATCGGTAGGCACTGCGCTTACCATTATGAATTTTATCGGTTTTGCAATTACCATCATCAGCATTCAGCTGGTTACGATTTATATGGATTCACTTGAAACTCAGTACTTATTTTTACTGCTGGTACCAGGGCCACTCTTCGGTGTATTGGCCATGCGGAATTAAGTTGTTTGTTGTTGGTGATTTGTTTTTCGTACGCATTAATTTGATCACAAAAAAAACACAACAAAAAAAAACATTTTTGCACTTCATTGTACTCAATAAAAACACCTTCTTGCTTCCTTACATAAAATACTATTCCTACCTCCGGATTTTTTCTTATTTTTCAACCGAATTTCAACTACATGCTAAGCGAACTCCAGAATTTTTTTGAAGAATCATCCATGATGATGCGATTGGTGATGTCGTTCTCGCTGGTTTTGCTCGCACCGCGATTGTTTCAAAAAATAAAACTACCGGGTGTATTGGCACTCATTCTAGTAGGTGTTTTATTTGGCCCCAGAGGTTTTCATCTATTCAAAGAAAATGGACAAATGTTGATTGTCTTTGCTTTGCTGGGGAAACTATTGCTCCTGTTTTTCTCCGGGTTGGATATTGATTTGGAAATCCTAAAAAAGAATTTGAAGAAATGCTTGTTGCTAGCGGCCTATAGTTTTTTTCTTCCCGGCATGGCAGGCATCCTCATCGGGTTGATTTTCGGATATCCCCTTCTTTCATGCTTTATGATTGGAATACTTTTTTCATCGCAATCGATTATTGCCTATCCAATTTTATCAAATCTGGGTTTGGCAAAACACGAATCCGTAATGGTCACCGTAGGTGCTACAGCAATCACCGATATTGTTTCCCTTATCCTTCTTGCAATTTGTTTACCGATCCATTCGGAAGGGTTTTCAGTTGGCCCCTTCTTCCTTCAATTAGTTTACATTATAATTTTTATCCCAGGCATTATCTATGGTTTCAAGTGGTTGGGCAAAACCATTTTCAAACATCTTGGCGAAGATCCGGCAGAACAAATGATATTTTTATTATTGGTTATTGGGAGCTCAGCGAGTGTTGCTGAATTGGTAAATATTGATCCCATCGTTGGGGCATTCCTTGCTGGATTGGCTGTGAGCACCACACTCCCCAACACCAGTGTGCGGGTTACGTTGGATATCCTGGGAAATACCTTTTTTATTCCTGCATTTTTTATCTCACTGGGAATATTGATTGACCCGCTAGTAGTGTGGCAAACAATCCGGGATCATTTTCTTTTGGTATTCTTGATTGTTGTCGGTGTCATCCTAACAAAAATGCTGGCCGCCTGGCTTGCCGGAAAGAATTTCCATCTTCCAAAGAACGAAAGGTTTTTTGTCGGATCACTCATTGCCCCACAAGTTTCATCAACACTTGCGGTAGCACTCGTTGCATTTGAGAGTATCAATGCATCTGGTGTGCGACTAATTGATGAATCGCTCTTCAATAGTGTATTGGTGCTCATGGTAGTTTCTGCAATCGTTGGCACTTTAGCAACAGAAATTACAGGAAGAAAGCTGGTAGCAGTTCAGCCCACAAATACCATACAAAAAGCATGACACTTGTCATGAACATGAATGATTAAAAGTTTATCTATTTAATCTTAATGCCCGATCTTTGTGTAAGAATTTGACACTACACTACTGCGAATGACACATGCAATCTATTTAACCGCTACTGAACCATATTCAGGGAAATCAATTATTGCACTGGGCGTGATGAACCTGTTGGCTTCCAAAGCAGGAAAAATTGCGTATTTCAAACCGGTTATCAATAGCAACCATAAAAAAGATGGTCATCTGGAAACCATCTCCGCCCATTTCAACCTATCGGCTGCTTACGAAGATATGTACGTCTTCACCAGCAATGAAGTGTTAAGGTATATTAACAGTGGTCAGGAAGCATATATCATTGATACCATTATCGATCGTTTCAAACAACTACAAGAAGAGTATGATTTTGTAATTGTGGAGGGTTCCGATTTTATGGGAGGTAATACAAATGTGGAATTTGATGGCAACATTTCCATTGCGAAAAATTTAGGAATACCTGCGGCTGTTATCGTGAAAGGTGAAGGCAAAACTGTTTCTGAAATTGTCGACATCGCGGTATCCACAACCAAAAGTTTTACGGATGAAGGCGTACAGATTTTAACAGTGATTGCCAATAAAATTGATGAAGCAGATGAGGAAACAATTGACAAGGAACTGGCGAAGGCGCTCCCGAAAGAAATTGTTGTTACTTCCATTCCTATAGTCAAAGACCTGAGCAGTCCTACGATGAAGGAAATTTTTGACTCTGTGGGGGGCGAGATTTTAGTGGGTGAAAACTTATTGGGAAATCAAGTTGAGAACTCAATTGTTGGCGCCATGCAACTAAGGAACTGTCTTACACGACTAAACAAAAACACCCTTATTGTTACACCAGGAGATCGCGGTGATATTATTATTGGAGCGTTGGTAGCCAATATCTCTAAGAACTTTGAAAAAATTGCCGGCATCATTCTCACCGGGGGGCTGGCGCCAGAACCCAGTATTTTAAAATTAATTGAAGGGCTTGATACGGTCGTTCCGATTATCCTCGTGCAAACAGGAACTTTCAAAACGGTGACGCGGGTAGCACAAACCCAATCCCGGATTTCGCCCGACAACAAAGAAAAGATTGCGCTCGCCATCGATATTTTTGACAAGCATGTAAATGTAAAAGC
>JBGTGG010000424.1:0-3124 GCA_041746855.1 Cyclobacteriaceae bacterium
TCGTAAAAAATTTGGTGTAGTTACTTTTAAATTTGCCCGAGAATATGATTCAGTCAACGTAATCAACGTCATGATGAGCGTGAGCCACAGGGTGAGGATCAGATAGTTTTCAAGCTGGTTTCCATTTTCACCAAAGAAATCAATGATATTATTCTTTAAAAGAAAGAATACAATTGCAAAGAGAATAAACGCCCCCAGAGAAAGCACAAAGATCAGGTTGATGAATTTTTGTCCCTCATCCCGGTCTTTGCTATAGTGCGGAAAGTACCGGAAGATGGTTTGGGAAAGTCCTGCTTGTGCAAAAGCAGCAAATAGAATTGCAGCATCTGTTACCGTACGCAACAATCCAATCTGATCTGGATCAAGAAACCGGGGATATAAGTACAGCAGATTGACATACCCAAGCACAACACCAATGTAGGAGATGACCGATGTCCAGAAACTTTGGCGAATGACAATGCCCATTTATTAATTGGTCAATTAGATAATTTGCAAATTAGAAAATTAGTCGGTTTTTAAATTGCCGATTGGTTTCTTCTCTCTTTCCGGATTTTCTTTCACAAAGCTTTCCCATGTTTTTGTTTTCGAAGTACTCGGTCCTTTTTGGTAATGATGACAGATGGCAACAGCCAACGCATCGGTAGCATCCAATAATTTGGGGGCTTCTTTTATTGCCAACAAACCAATCAACATTTTGGCAACTTGTTCTTTGGATGCATTTCCATTCCCGGTAACGGATTGCTTTACTTTTTTCGGGGCATACTCCGTAATAGGAATTTCCCGAAAGAGGGCTGCCGACATGGCAACACCTTGGGCACGACCAAGTTTGAGCATCGATTGTACATTCTTACCAAAGAAAGGCGCTTCCAATGCCACTTCATCTGGATGATATTCATCGATGAGATTCAAAACCCGATCAAATATTTTCTTGAGCTTCAATTCATGGTTTTCATACTTCTTGAGATGGATCACACCAAACTGTAAAAGCTTGATTGCACTGCCTTTTATATGGATTATTCCATATCCCATCACGCTTGTGCCCGGATCCAGTCCGAGGATTATTTTCTCTTTTATCACTTTTCCCACGGGGGTAAGTTAGGCAGTAGCCAGAAATTTCAGAAATTGCAGCTAATAATATGGAAATACTACTCATTCTGCTGTTTTCACTTTACGGAATTTTTGTAATAACCTTGATTTTTGGCTGGAATAAAGCCATTAAGTGTGAAAATAAGCCAACTTCCGACCTTCAACCTTTTATTTCGGTTGTGGTTCCTGTCCGCAACGAAGCGCACAACATTAAAAATTTATTGAATTGTCTGAAAAATCAATCGTATCCTGATTTTGAAATTATTGTGGTCAACGATCATTCAGAAGACACAACCCGAAAAGTTGTTGTAGCAGAGGCAGATAATGATAAACGGATTAAAATCATTGATCTTCATTTTGAATCTGGAAAAAAAGCTGCGCTCACCAGGGCAGTTGCTGAAGCGAAAGGTGAAATCATTCTCACCACCGATGGCGATTGCACCATGGGCCCCAATTGGCTGGAAAGTATTGCCCGGAATTTTTCAGATGATGCGCAGCTTGTATTTGGTCTGGTACGGATTTCTTCGCAAGGAACAACCTTTTCGAGTATGCAGGCAACAGAGTTTGCAAGTGTAATAGGGGTGGGGGTTGCAACAAATCAATTCGGAATGCCAACGATGTGTAACGGTGCGAATCTGGCATTTCGAAAATCCATTTTTCAAGAGGTGTGCGGTTACGCAGGCAATGAACACATTCCTTCTGGTGATGATGTTTTTCTCTTAAAGAAAATTAGTACTGCCTATCCGGATGGGATTCGGTTTACGCCCGATAAAGAAGCCATTGTCGATACTACTCCTATTGATACGTTTCGTGATTTCACATTTCAGCGCATCCGGTGGGCCGGAAAATGGAAAGTTAAGACCAGCCTGCTTACAAAATGTTTGGCAGTGTTTGTATTTACCATAAACATGATTGCTATCTCTTTCCCTTTTCTTATTGTGTTCCGTTACATCGCAGTGGAAGTAGTGATTATGCTCATACTAATTCGCAGTACGATTGACCGGATTTTCTTAAAGCGAATGTCGAACTACATGACCTTGGCGTGGAAATTACCCCATATTATTTTGCTGCAATTAATCTATCCGGTTTACGTTGTCGTAATCGCGCTTGCAGCCGGATCACGTCCTTTTATCTGGAAAGGGCGCAAGGTCTATACGGGGATGATGCAAAATTCTCAGGCCAATTAGCGGATATCCTTTAAATTTGAAGTATGGCCGAACTCTCTCTAAAAAGCAGGTACGAAATCAAAGAGTTGGAACTCAATGCGTTGCTTGAAATCACTCAAGCAATCAACAGCAATGTTCCCGAATCTTCCCTTTATAAAATTTTTAACTTTACCCTTCGTGCCAACCTGAATATCAAGAAGTTGGCGTTATATGTGTTTGATGAAGCCTGGTCGTGCAAAGTAAATTACGGCACCAAAACTTCATTCATGAAACACGGTTTGCCCGATACGATTTTAAAAATCAAAGATGTTAGTGCGATTAAAGATTTTGAAGTTGAGGATTTTGGAGAGTTTGACATTGTTATTCCGGTAAAGCATAAGTCTTCAACGCTGGCACTCGTTTTTGTGGGTGGCCTTGAAATGGATGAAGTGCGCTTTGAAAATGAGGACGGCATTAAATTTATCCAGGCGCTCAGTAATATTATCATTGTTGCGATTGAGAATAAAAAATTGGCCAGAAGGCAACTTGAGCAAGAAGCCTTTCGAAAGGAACTTGAAATTGCCAGCGATGTTCAGCAGTTTCTGTTTCCAGATAAACTTCCCAACACAGATTTTTTAAAAGTTGAAGCCAGCTATCTTCCTCACGATCGGGTAGGTGGGGATTATTATGACTATATCCCAATTAATAAAAGTCAATTTTTATTGTGTGTTGCCGATGTGAGTGGCAAAGGGATTCCAGCGGCTTTAATGATGTCGAATTTTCAGGCATCCTTACGGACCTTGCTGCGCCAAACCCCAAACCTGACCGATATTGTAGAAGCGTTAAACTATCAGGTGCTGGAAAATGCAAAAGGCGAAAAATTTATTACCAGC
>JBGTGG010000425.1:0-22850 GCA_041746855.1 Cyclobacteriaceae bacterium
ATCATGTGATCAAAGAAAAGTATTTGCAATTATACCTTGATGAGTTCTGCTTCAAGCTGAACAGAAGGTATTCGGTGAATCTATTTGATAACCTTATCCTTAGTGTAATTTAGTGGTATGTTTACGGACTATCAGATTTTAAAAAAATGAAAAGTCCCCTTACAGAAATAAATTTTACCCGATTGGGAAATTATTGTCCAATTTCTTTCTTTACCCTTCCGCTTCTCTTTCTATTCTCTTTTTCATCGTGTACTTCAGATAATAAAGAGGGATCAAAAAATCTTTTTGGCTTAGGCTATGGCATTAGCAGTACAACATTACTGGTAAACGACTTAAAAGCAGCACGAAATTATTATGCCGATACACTGGGCTTTACTATGCCGAGTGCTGATGAATTTAATAAAGGGATTTTTGATGGAGCCTTCACTACTTCTATTGATTTCCCTGACTTTTCATCCATTGAATTTCTTTCTGTTGCAGATTCAGTTGTTGTCGAAAGGAAGTATGCATTTATAGAATCGTTCTTAAAACAGCATGTCGGTGTGCGCACCTATGCCCTCTCCACTTCTTCAGCAGATACAACGTTTACCTGGTTGGCCTCTCAAGGCATCAAAACCGACTCGGTAAAATCCTATCGTACTTCCACCACTACCCCCAAAGGATGGGGATGGGATGATGGTGGCCCGGATATAAATAGTGTTGATTTTGATAGCATCAATCCACCCGCACATCTTCCCAACTTTATTCAGCAAGTCGGTAGTAATTATCAGCAAATGCAAACCGAATGGAAGACCTACTACATTTATGGAAGAGTGTATACCAAGCATCGCAATGGAGTAGTCGGAACTTCAGCATTGAAAATTGCAGTGGAGAATCTTGAAGAAGCGCGAAAAGAATTTAAGAAAATGGGATTTACAGAACTAGAAACAAATCCAACAAAAAATACAGCCCGTTTTAAACTGGTTCGCAATCAAGAGTTGCATTTAGTTGCTCCCACATCTCCGGAAGATCATGTCTCCAACTTTTTAAAAACGCGCGGCAGCGGAGTATTTGCAATAACCTTTGAGGTTGAAAACCTTGACTCAACGAAAGCATTTTTGAAAAAGAGCTTACCAACGGAAGCACTCCTTATCGATTCGATACACGGTCGGTTGACCATACCTCAAGAACATGCTTACGGTGTCCAGCTTGAGTTTGTGAAAGAACCTGAAAAGCAAGCCATACTGGTGAAACAACTAGCAATCGGTTCAGCGTTGGATAGCATTGCTACCAAACATGCAGCCGGTTTATATGCAAAGTATTGTGCGCTATGCCATGGCGAAAATCGTGAAGGATATGCAGCGGACTTTGCTCCTTCCCTCCGCTCCCACTCGTTGATGGCCACCACCCAATCGTCCAATTTTCTGCGGTATACCATTCAATACGGAAGAGCAAATACCGCCATGGCGGGATATATAACCGAGCAGGGTGGACCGTTGGAATACATTGAGATTGAATTGTTGTTGCAATGGTTGTATGAAACGAGTGGTGTAAAGGAGACCGTTGAATTATCGCGCGAACCTGTCACAGGCAATGTGCTGCTTGGGTCAACACTGTATGCGCAAAACTGTGCGAGTTGCCATGGTACAAATGGGGAAGGTATTTCTGCACCGGCATTGGGCAACCCGTTGTTGCTGGCAACCGCCACGGATGAGTTTTTAAAGTACGCTATAAAAGAAGGAAGGGATTCTACACTGATGCCTGCATTCAAAAATAGTCTCAGCGAAGATGAAATAAATAACGTTACTGCATTTCTCCGAAGTCGGGCTTCGGGTTGGAACATCCCGCAAGGTGATACCGTAACGATACCTACTCCGGAGAACTATGTGCTGAATCCCAATAGCAAAGCACCAACTTTCACCTTACGTGAAAATCGCTTCGTGTCTGCAGTGCAAGTGTATCAGGCATTAAAAGATAGTGCGCGTATGGTGTTGCTCGATGCCAGGTCAAAAGTAGCCTGGCGACAAACGCACATTCCCGGTTCCGTACCAGTTCCCTATTATGAAGAACCCGATACCTTTGTGAAAGACCTGCCCAACGACAGCACAATGATTGTGGTCTATTGTGCTTGTCCGCATGCAGCATCCGGAAGGGTAGTCAATACGTTGAGACGCCATGGTTTTAAAAACACGGCTATTCTTGATGAAGGAATTCTGGTTTGGTCGCAATTGGGGTATCCGGTTAGGAATGGAAATTGAGTTTAGATGCTAGACGTCAGACATAGGATGTTAGACAGTTGATAAATTTCCTAACTACTCAAGGTAAAAAGATTGACCTATCATTCAATCTGAAATGCTGGAGACTTTATTTCTTGGTCCAGTTTAGAAATTCCATATTTCTTTGCAAACTTTCTCCACATCCGAACAGCAGCTTTAACATTTTCTATGATCTCCAATGCCGTGGGTTCATTAATCCGAAAATATGTGCGAACTTCCATGGCAAGGTCAAGCGCTAATGCATTATCATTTTCAGATATATTTAATTTCAGTCCCATTCCACTTTCGTTTGGATTGATGTCATAGGCTGGCGATAAATGCCATCCACCATTCGACAATAAAAAGCCGTGGTTTCTTAAATGGTCATCCGTATTGGAAACACAAATACTGAAAACGATCCTTCGCCAGAGTTCCTGTAAATCCTCCTTCACATTGGCACCATTTCGAGTAAGGAAATCCACTAACTCAAGATAGCTAGCACCTATTGCAGCATCTGCGCCATCGGTGTACCCGAGTTGGGTCATTGCCGATGTAAAATGTATTCGTCTGCCATCCTTCGCTCGGTCAAACCTTTTCGTCAAAAAAGTATGATGAGCACTTGAGAATTTTTTGGCCTGACACTCGGCCATGTTGATTCCCGCAGCAATTGCCAACTCGTACGTTACCATTTCCCATCCACCAATATTTCCTCCATCACTTCTGCTTGGAAACTTCGCGATCCATAAATGATTACCCGTATCCAAAATACTTGCTTTTGGCCTTGCCCCTCCCAAAGAAGAACCTGGATTAACCAACATGTTTAACCATTTTAGATAATCTGGATCTTCACTTGCATTCTCACTTTCAAGCTTCAGACTTATTTGTTCAAGTTCACGTATGGAACTCCAGGGTGGACTGGCTTGAAGTTTATCATTACTTAAGAATGGTCCATCAGGATCAATTTTAAACCTGAGGCCTCCCATACGATGGCCATCAAATACACCAAGAAGGTAATCGGTTTCAAATAGTTTTTTAGGATAACGTTTGCTTGCTCTTGCTTCAGCTGCTTCTTTCCGTTGCATGAGCACCCGTCCCCAACGATCAGGGGAAGAGTCCAGGAACAAACCAAAATTAAACTTATTGCCATCATTCAAAAATTGAGGACCTGAATACAACTGAAGATCCGGATCAAGTGTTTGTGCGAATCCCGATGACAACCAATCTTTATTATACTCAAAGGAAAACACTTCCTTTCCTCTGAGTAATTCCGCAGTTAACAAACCCATCAATAATGGTTCGTTAATTTCTTGCCAATCTGCATAAACGTATATCACCTTTTGAGACATGGCTACTTCTTTTTAGGAGCCCGCACTTTTGTGCTTAATTGAGCATCCTGCAATTTCCTTCCCAAATTATCATCCTTTGCAAGGACAAGGAAATCATTTTCGAGTCCCAATATCTTTAACACATTTATATAGTGACCGATACTCACAGATCCCTTCCCTTGTTCAATTGAAATAAGTGTATTCCTTCCTATTCCTGCCCGCTCTGCAACCATTTCCCCACTGAGTTTACGTCTCAACCTGGCAAGCTTTATTTGTTCACCAACTGTTTCAAGAATTTGACGGTTTTTGGGAAGTAAAATCGCTCCTTTTGTATTCATAATGTTTAATATATTGTGCAAATATAACACTTTATGATTACTATATTAAACATTATAAATACTTTCCTTCAGCACACATCAGGTGGAAGCTGAAGAAATATCCACTTTAACTACTGAGTTTGCCTTCTTCATCTTCAAACCAAACAACAGTCTCAAAAAGTTAGTACGATTGATCACTTCGTAGGTAACAAAGCACCCTATCCCCGTAAAGGCCAACAACAACATGAATTTAATCTCAACAACGATGTTCAACGGAAAGATAAGCAGCGATCCGAGATACAGAAAAACCATGTGCAATATGTACACCGGATAAGCAGCCTGACTTAAATATGTTAATGCTTTCCCCGGCCGGTTTAAATATTTATTACCGAAAGCCAACACGGCTAATATCCAACAAACGGATTCAACAGGGATCAGGTATTGCGGGTGTTTCATTTGCAACTGAAAGCGGATGATGAAAAGAGCAATAGCAATGGACAGAAACAACCATCGTCCTTTTAAAATCATGGTCGAGAATCTATTACCGCTCAACACAAAACAAAAGCCAAAGAAAAATGCAATCAATCCCAAATAAAAACCATGCATGGTCATGGCGTACAATTCATAAGGAACTGGTTTTACCACCAAGGCTTCCGCAATCAAAACTCCCATTACCAGAAGCACACCCAACGGATTTCCAAAAATCCATTTAATTGCATTTGCTACTTTACCATTTTGATTTTTCTTGAGATAAAAAAATACTGGTGACAACAACACTACATAGAATAAGATATTTCCGAGAAACCACAAGTGACCGGGATTTGGATTGTACGAATACTCCCACTGGTAGTACCTTGTCAATATGTACATGGAAATCGGGAACACAACGAACATCCCAAACAAAAAAGGAACAAGTATCCTGCCCGCTCGTTCCACGATCAGTTGTTTCCAGTTTCGCTTTCGCATCGCAAAATAAACACCCATGCCCGATACAAAAAACAACAAGGGTATTCGCCATACGTTCAGCAATGTCATGGGAATCCATAAAGCTGGCCACGGTTCTTTATTGGTGATAAACCCAATCATGAGCCCCCACGATTGAAACCCAATGGCAACATGATAGATCAACAGCAATCCAATGGCTATTACACGCAACCAATCAATATCATATCTTCTCTCTGAGGCAAGCATCTTTCTTTGGTTTTGTTTTGAATTACTTTTTCAGCATGGCTGCTATTTCGGGGCGTGTTTTTTCCATGTAGGCATAGTCAAGTGTGAGGCCCATAGGCTTGAGCATCTCCCCCATCATATCATAACCCGGTTTTGCATCCGCAAATGGAAAGTCAACGGATTGGAGTGCGGTTGCCCCGTACTTATTGGTGATGGATTTGTCAGCTCCTTTTGCCAATAACATTTTTACAATTTCAGGCCGGCAAAAATAGGCTGCTGAAATCAACGCTGTTGACCCATCATTGTTTTGGAAGTTGATATCGGCACCAGCATCGATCAACACTTTTGCCGCTTCTGTTTTCCCAAATACAGCAGCACTGATCAAGGGACTGGAACCCCCAAAAGGATCGCGCTCATCCAGGTTGGTACCGGCAGCAATGTGTTGTTTTAGTGCGGCAATGTTTTCGGTGATCACAGCAGTGTGAATGTCCACTTCAGGAGTTTCAACTTTGGAACCACTCCCCGCCAATGCCTCTTTCTTTTGCTGACACGAGGCCGACATAATTAAGAATCCCAAAAGGGCAGCAATAAATAAAGGAATGGTGGAAAGACGGATTGAACTGTTCTTTGTTGTTTTCATGGTGTTTTTTGTTTGAATGATTTTTTAAATTTTTAATGATGCAAAGGTGTGCTGATCGCACAGGGTGGGCTAAACAGCCATGCACACAAAACCATAAAGTATCCGCTAAGCGGTATAAATTATGACGAAACCATATAAACTATGATGCAAATGAGCGAAATTGGGCAAAAAATCAAGGCTCTTATCAATGTCCGATTTACCTTCTATGGCAAGTGATTTCGTTAAAAAACTCACCTCCATTATCCTAGAAAATATCGCAAACGAGCAGTTTGGGGTTTCCGAATTGGCGGATACCCTTCATATGAGCCGTTCAAATCTCCTACGAAAGGTGAAGAAAGAGACCAATCTATCCGTAAGCCAGTTCATCAGCCAGGTGCGGTTGAACCGCGGGATGGAGTTATTGCGCACCGCCAAATTAAATGTTTCGGAGGTGTCCCATCAGGTAGGCTTTAGCAGCACTTCGTATTTTATTAAATGTTTCCGCGAATATTATGGGTATCCACCGGGAGAGGTTGGTAAACGTGATCATCAAAAACAAGAACCAATTCCTGGACATCTGCCCGTTACTGAAAACACAAATCGAAAAAGGAATTACATTTTACTGGGGCTAACTGCTGCGATCATCGTTTTGGCTGTTTTCTACTTTTATAAACTATTCCCATCAAGCGAACTTACCCCACGTGAAAAATCCATTGCCGTTCTCCCATTCAAAAATGACAGCAATGATTCCAGTAATATTTACCTGATCAATGGTTTGATGGAGTCCACACTTATCAACCTTCAACAAATAAAAGATCTACGGGTAATCAGCAGAACGTCTACCGAAAAATATCGGAATGCTGCGCGATCAATTCCGGAAATGGCAAGTGAGCTAAACGTAGTTTATTTTATCGAAGGCAGCGGACAAAAAATGGGTGACCAGATCGTGTTGAACATCCAGTTAATTGATGGTCCCAATGACAAACACCTTTGGGCAAAACAATACCGAAGGGAAACCAAAGACATTTTTGCCTTGCAGCAGGAAATTGCCAAAGATGTCGCTAAAGAAATCCAGGCGATTATTACTCCCGCAGAAGCCCAGCGACTTGAAAAAATCCCTACTGAAAACATGGTGGCGTATGATTACTACCTGAAAGGAAGGGAGCATTTGAATTACCGGACTCATCTGGATTCAGCGGTTGACTATTTCAACAAGGCACTTGCATTGGACAACAAATTTGCCCTCGCGTACGCGGACGCTGCTATTGCGTATTACTATCTGGATATCTTTAAAGCCGATAAAAAATACACAACGGAGATTGGAAGTTATTCCGACAAGGCGTTACTGTATGATCCGAAGAATGCTGCAAGCCTGATGGCAAAAGCGATCTACTATATGCACCGTAATGAGCATGAACTGGCAATACCTTATCTGGAGAAGGGGTTGGAATACAATCCGAACTCCTACGATATCATTGCCGTCCTTGCTGATTTATACGGAGGCTATGTACCCAATACCTCAAAATATCTGGAGTATGCGCTCAAAGCTTTACAACTTAGCATTGGCTCGACTGATTCCATGAGTACGAGTTATACGTATTTACGGTTAAGCAATGCACTCGCGCAAACGGGCTTCACCGATGAAGCATTGAAATACATTGACCTATCGTTGATATACTTTCCTAATAATCCATTTTCCGGACAGCTGAAACCGTTTATTTTATATGCAAAAAATGGTGACCTCCATCAAACCCGTGAACTGCTCATTAAAGAATTCAACAAAGACACTACCCGGTTTGACATTTTACAGGATATCGGAAAGGTAAGTTTTTACCTGAAGGATTATGAAGGCGCCTATCAGTACTATAAAAGATTTGAAGCCATCCGGGAGCACAGAAAGTTGGATGTGTACGTCCATGAGAACTTAATAATTGGAAGAGTATACGCACTGGCAGGCGATAAACAAAAGGCCGAAGAATTAGTGGAAAGCTACAAACGCTATATCGACAACGAGCAATCAATTTATAAATCACTTGGCCTTGCCTCCTACTACGCCTACCGCAACGATACAAAAAAAGCAGTAGAGTACATGAAGCTGGCAACGAAAGAAGAAAACTACATGTATTGGTTGATCTTATTTTGTGATCAGGATCCGATACTTGAATCGGTATATGATATTCCGGAAGCAAAAAAATCTATCGAAGAAATTAAAAAGAAGTTTTGGGATGACCACAACAAGATTAAAGTGACATTGGAAGAGAAAGGGTTGTTGGAATGAGGTTAATTAATTTTTAAATTCATCGAATAAAATATTTTTAGTTTAAATATTCGTTTAAGATTTTAAAGTATAAAAAAATGAACCCCGACATCAAAGCTTACCACTTAAAACTTGAACCGCAAGATCAGGAAATCTGCGAGTTACTTGCATCTACCATTGATTCCGTTCTGACCAAAGCTGAAAGCAAAGTCTGGCATGCCCACCCCGTTTGGTTTTTGGAAGGAAACCCGATCGTGGGCTATAGCAAACAAAAAAAAGGATTGCGGTTAATGTTTTGGAGTGGTGCTGATTTTGAAGAAGATGATTTAAATACGAGAGGTGTAAAATTCAAAGACGCTTCTATTTTCTACCAGTCTGTGGAAGATGTTAACCCAACCAAATTAAAACGCTGGCTTAAGAAATCAAAAACCATCCAATGGGATTACAAGAACATTGTAAAGCGCAAAGGGAAACTGGAGCGATTGAAATAAATTAATAAGCTTACCCCAAAAGACTAACGATGAAATATACGCTTATGATTCTTATGCTTATTGCTTGCATCACCAGCAACGCACAAGAGCATCCCCTTGATAAGAAGTTTAATCAAGCCTTCGAAGAAACCCGAAAGAATAATTCCAATGGAGCACTTGCGTACGAGATGATAAGTGAAAGCATGATCGTAGATTGGGACAAAGAACTAAACCGTGTTTACAAAGCATTAATGTCATCCTTGTCCACTGAAAAACAAAACCAACTCCGCACTTCACAACGAAAATGGATTGAATTTCGTGATGCGGAATTCGCACTACTTCGCGATATCGATAAAACCGCCATGTATCCTCAACCAAAAACCAGAGAAATGAAATATGTGCGCCAACGTGCATTGGAATTGATTGAGTTGAAAGAGATTATGTAAATCAATTCAAATGGAGAAACGTGTAAAATTTGACTTTCAAATATACTTTACGAACGGAGGAAGTATCAAAGGTGAAGATTTTCGTCTTGATATTTCGGGGGATACGATATCCGACAAAGAACTTGCTGATTACCTCGTTGAGGATATGAGGCTTCTCATGGTGGGCCGGACAATCATCCTGAACAAGGAAATATTTCATGAGCCACACAAAAGAAAACCCATCAATCAGAAAAATGGATCCGGATTACTGATCGATCTCAGTCACACGATTGAAGACGGTCTGGTAACATACAAAGGACTTCCTGCTCCCATTATTTGCGACTTCTTAAGTAGGGAAAATTCGAAACAGTTTTACGATGCAGGAACCGAATTTCAAATCGGAAAAATAGAGATGGTGGCAAACACCGGTACCTATCTGGATTGTCCCTTTCATCGATTTGAAAACGGCAAAGACCTTTCGGAAATTGCCCTTGCAGCGTGTACGGATTTGGATGCCCTTGTCATTCGCGTTCCACACACGGAAACATTGGAAATCACCGAAGACTATTTAAAGAATTACGAAATCAGAAACAAAGCAGTTTTAATCCACACAGGCTGGGACCGTAACTGGAACACGGACGAATATTATGAAAATCATCCCTACCTTACGGAAGATGCCGCTAAGTACCTGAAAGAATGTAGTGTTAAATTAGTTGGTATCGACTCGCACAACATTGATAATACACAAAAAAGAACCCGACCCGTGCATACAACCCTTTTAGGAGCAGAAATATTGATTGTGGAACATCTTTGCAATCTAAACTTAGTACCCAATGATCCTTTTAGTTTCAGCGCAGTCCCACCAAAATTCAAAGGCGTAGGTACCTTTGCGGTGAGGGCATTGGCGAAATTGAAATAGATTAAAAATAGAGTGCTAACTTGAAGCTATTCTCGATTGAACCCTAAATAAAAAATGAAACATATCACAAATCACGATGAAACAATTATTCTGCAAGCTGGTGAAGGTCGGAGGTATGCCTGCGGAACAATGACTGCTATTTTTAAAGCAGATGAAAACGAAACGAAGGAAAAATATAGTGTATCTGAATGGTGGCTCGATCCCAACTCAACCGGACCGGGTGCACACCTGCACGAAGAGAATGATGAAGTTTTCTATGTGTTGGAAGGCACGACTACATTTCTTGTTGGCGACAAATGGGTAGACGCTACAAAAGGAACATTTCTTAGGATTCCTGCCAACACACTTCATGATTTCGAAAACCGCACAAGTGAGCGATCCGGTGTTCTCAATTTTTTTATTCCGGGTGGATTTGAAAGGAACATGCCGGCTATTGTTAAATGGTTTGAGGAAAATAGTTGATTCGCGTCATCCCTACTATTATTTCAATATTTTGTTGAATTCAAAAGGTGTGTTGAGGAGGGTAGCATTTAACAACAATTAATTGTAAGTTTAAAGACTACATGAAACGATTCTCAGTATTTCTTGGAATATCATTCTTCTTTGTAAACATTTTGTTTGCCCAAGACTTGACAGGAAATTGGAGTGGTGCTATTACCGTTCCGTTGGCATATGATTTACGCGGTGAATATTCGATTACCCAAAAAGGATTGTTGTTAGAAGGGAGCGTGAAAATGGTAAGTCTTGACGGCAAAGACTCTTCCAAGTATACGTTTACAGGATCAATCAAAAAAGGAATCGCATATCTCAAAGGCATTGCATTTGAATACAAAACATCATCGGCTTGCCTCTCGGTTATGGAATTAAAATATGTAAAAGAAAACGATCATGAAAAATTAGTTGGTAAATGGAAAGGTGACTTTAGTTTTTCAACATGCCCACCAGGGGTTTCAGGAAAAATTGAATTGGCACGTGTCATTGAATCCAAATCAGAAATTTTAATCGCTACTCGAAATAGCTCTGCTGTTTCTTTGAATGAAAATGATGAAGAGGGAATTGCACTCTTTAATGAATTAAACAAACGCAACTATTACGCATTGATCATTGGAATCAACGAGTACAGCGATGATGGTATTGTTGATTTAGATAATCCGGTAAAGGATGCACAAATGATAAAAAATGTTCTTGAAACAGATTATACTTTTGATCCTGAGAACATCAGCATCCTCAGCAACCCAACACGAACAAGCATTATTGAATCTTTCGATGCCATCAGCGAGAAAATCACAGCACGCGATCATTTCCTGATTTTTTATGCTGGTCATGGCATTTGGGATGAACAATTAAAACAGGGTTTTTGGCTTCCTTCCGATGCCCGCTTGAATTCAAAAGCACAATGGCTTTCCAACAGTACCATCCGTGATTACATCGGTGGCATTCCGGCCAAGCATACATTGTTGATTACCGATGCCTGTTTTAGTGGAAGCATTTTCAAAGAACGTGCCGTGACCTTTAACAATAGTCGCGCGATCATGGAGATGTACAAACTACCCAGTCGCAAGGCGATGACGAGTGGCGCGTTGAAAACCGTTCCGGACGAAAGTGTTTTCATCACCTACCTGATTAAGAATTTAATGAACAACGATCAACCCTTACTTTCGGCTGAAGATTTGTTCAGGACATTTAAAATTGCAGTGATCAATAACAGTCCCAACGGACAAGTACCACAATATGGTGCCATTGGTCAGGTTGGTGATGAAGGCGGTGATTTCATTTTTCTAAAGCGGATGGAACCTAAAAAATAAATGGCACCACTTTTTTTTGCATCTCCGGAAGATTTCAGAAAATGGTTAAAGAAGAACCACAAAAAAGAAATAGAACTCATCGTTGGATTCTATAAAGTAAATTCAGGTAAGCCCTCCATGACCTGGTCGCAATCGGTAGACCAGGCGCTTTGTTTTGGTTGGATTGATGGGGTGCGAAAATCAATTGATGAAGATCGTTATCAAATTCGATTCACTCCACGAAAACCAACCAGCATTTGGAGTGCAGTGAATATCAAGAAAGTTGAAACATTGACACAGCAGGGATTGATGATGCCAGCCGGGATTGCAATCTTTCAAAAGCGGACAGAAAATAAATCAAAGGTATATTCTTTCGAAAAGGATGTGGTAAACTTTTCACCCAAACTGGAAAAGCAATTTAAATCCAACAAACTAGCATGGAAATATTTTCAAGCACTTGCCCCCTCCTACCAAAAAACTTCAAAAAATTGGGTGATGGGTGCAAAACAAGTAATCACACAACTTAAGCGGTTGAATCAACTCATTGAAGCCAGCGCAGCGGGTACCAATCCATGGAAGGATAATAAATACAATAAAAAAAATAAGTAAAAAAAATCCTATCTTGTACATCCCATATTCAAAATCAAGGCCATGAAAAAATCCACCACCGGAAGAACGCTTATACCTCACATTATTTTTTACAGTGCGCTTATCCTTTCCTTGTCGGGATGCACACAAAAATCAGAAATAAATTTTCCGCTAAAAGTTGGTGTAAGGCCGGAGAGTATTACAAAAGGATTTAATGGAAATTACTACGTCACCGTGATGAATGGCAAAGAAACGGGTGACGGTGAATTGGTAGAAGTTTCAGATAAAGGCATAAAGGTGTTTGCAAAAGGATTTGACGAACCAAAAGGAATTGCTTTTTTAAATGAGCACTTATTCTTTTCGGATGTAACCCGCATTTGGAAAGTTGATAAAGAGGGCAACGCTTCCATCTTTGTGGGCAAGGAAAATTTCCCTGCGGAAGTCTTGTATTTAAATGACGTTTCCATAGATGCGAAAGGCACTGGAATTTTTGTTGCGGATATGGGAGCAACATCCTTCATGCGTGATGAGAACAATGCATTGTGGCCAATTGAAAGTGAGCAGGCGAAATTAATTCCGAAAGTTGGCCGCATTTATCATATTGATTTACAAGGAAAAATTACAATAGCCCAAGATACTTCCTCCTTGTTGCTGAACCCGAATGGTGTGGGTATCGACAATGCAGGGAATTTTATGGTAGGTGAATTTTTTCATGGCAATTTCCTAGTGAACCGAGATGGAAAACTAACCCCGCTCAAAGGTCAGTTCAGAGGGGCTGATGCTGTGGAGCAGGATAGCAAAGGCAATTATTACATCAGCAGTTGGGAGTTAGGCACCGTTTGGAAAATTGATGGCACTACCGAAGAAGCAACCATCTTGATGGAGGGATTGCAATCTGCTGCGGATTTTTATTTGGAAGAGGATAAAGGTCGCCTACTCCTACCGGATATGAAAGCGGGTATTGTATACTCCGTTGATATCAATAAATGATAGTCCGGAAAAGCAGATCCTTTTTAAGCGTGAGTATGTTTACAGATTATCAAAATAAATAACAATGAACTGCTATAACAATTCAGCAGACAGTGAAATCTCTACAGCCGACAATGCTTGCGAAACCGGACAGCCCTTCTTTGCATTGTTCGCTAACTCGAGGAATTTATCCTTATCAATACCCGGTACTTTTCCCTTTAAAGAAAGCTCAATTTTCATAATCTTAAAGCCACTACCATCGGGATTCTCAACTGTTACAACCGCTTCCGTTTTCAGTTCGTCAGCGGTAAACCCAGCATTGCCCAGTTGAAAACTAAGCGCCATCGTGAAGCATCCTGCATGCGCTGCTGCAATGAGTTCTTCGGGATTCGTTCCTGCATTTCCATCTTCACTTACAAAACGGGCTGCAAAAGAATAGGGTGTACTATCCAATACTCCACTGGTAGATGACAATGTACCACTACCTTCCTTTCCTGAACCGTTCCAAACAGCTGATGCTCTTCTTTTCATAATACTATTTTTAGAGGGATGAATAATTTTCAATAAAAATACACCGAAAGATTTCATTATCATACCTCAGGTAATATAATTTACAGATTCATTTTAACTGATCTGCTTATCTTTTAGCAATTAATAAATTCTTATCTTACTCCACTATTATTTATTCTTAATTGATATAATGAAAATCAAAGCCATTTTAATAACAGTAACCGCAATCAGCATTTCGGCCTTCGCCCATTCACAGGACATTAATCCTGTTGAAGTAAAAGCCATCATGCAAAAAGTTGCCGATTGGCAAATCGAGCATTTCCATGATTCATACAGTAGTTATAAGGATCCACACCATCCACTCGACTGGACGAATGGTGCGTTGTATGTGGGCATGGTGAAATGGGCTGCGCTATCCGATGATCAAAAGTATTATGAATGGCTTCGAAAAATTGGTGAAGAAAATGAATGGAAATTACATTTCCGAAAATACTTTGCTGATGATCACACGGTTGGACAAATGTATTTGGAACTCTATCGCAAATATGGTGAGGAGAAAATGCTTAAGCCTACCAGAAATCAATTTGACTTTATCATGTTGCATCCCGCCAAAACTTCCCTCACATGGGAAAGTCCGTACCACCAGGACCGTTGGAATTGGTGTGATGCCTTGTTCATGTCGCCTCCTGTTTGGGCCAAGCTTTATAAAATCACAGGTGATCAAAAGTACCTGGATTTTATGATGGCCGAATTTAAAGCCACTACCGATTTTCTATTCGACAAAAAAGAAAACCTATATTATCGCGATCAAAGTTATATGGGCAAACTTGATAACGGCACAAAAATATTTTGGGCACGTGGTAATGGATGGGTTTTTGCCGGACTTACTAATATCATGAACGAACTCGATCCTTCCAGTAAAGAGTACAAGTATTTCCTTGACATTTATAAAAAGATGGCAGCTAAACTTTTGGCAATACAAACACCAGCCGGGCATTGGTCCATGAGTTTAATGGGGCAGGAATTTTATCCTACACCTGAAACAAGTGGCACCTCTTTCTTCACATACGGTTTAGCGTGGGGCATCAACAACGGTATTCTTGACAAAGCAAAATATGGTAGTGCAGTAACGAAAGGATGGAATGCGCTGGTAAGCTATGTTACTGAAGATGGTATGTTAGGCTATGTGCAACCCATCGGTGCAGCACCCGGCAACGCCTGGCCTGATAAAACAGAAGTGTATGGAACCGGTGCTTTTTTAAGTGCTGGAACGGAAGTTTATAAATTGTATAGCAGAAAATAAAAGCATCAACCCAATCTGAATTGGAAGTAAAGATATACATACCCCATCCAGCCTTACAGGGTTATGTTTTGAACATATCCACCGTTAATGCTGTGTTGCCAAACGGGGTTAAGGAAGTGGTAACGCCCTATCCTCCCACTCCTTTTCAATCGTTGATTTTTTATTGCAATAATTCCGTTTCGATGGGGCGCGTAGGAAGCGATCGTTTTGACAAACAACCTACAACTGTATTAATCGGTCCACAATATTCACGCGTAAATGTTAAAGTTCATGGTCAACTACGTGCTATCCGCGTGGATTTTTTACCGGGTGGGCTGTATCGGATGTTGGGAATTCCAATGCATGAACTGTTTGATGGTGGATACGATGCGGTAGATTTCTTTGGAATCCAAATGAAAAGTATGAATGAACAATTGAAGCACGTTTCGAATTTAGAAGAAGGCAAAAATATTGTTGAAACTTTTCTCCTAAAGCAAGCTGCACGCCTTAAAGAACCTTTGCCCATTGATGCTGCCATGCGTTTAATCTTAAGCACAAACGGAACCATGACTATTGAAGCTGCTGCTTCTCTTGCATGCTTAAGCATAAAGCAATTTGAAAGAAAATGTCAGGAAAGAATTGGCATGAACCCAAAACTATACTCTCGGATTTTACGGTTTTCAAAAGCATACCGGATGCACGAAGCTGACCCGCATAGTAGCTGGATCAATATCGCATACGAAGCGGGGTACTATGATCAAATGCACATGATCCGTGATTTCAAAGTCTTTGCCGGGGTGAATCCTTCCATTATTGAACAACAACTAAATGCTACACCGTTACGAATGCAAAAAGACCTACCCACGTAAATGTCTATTTTGTACTATTCACAGCGTATGCATTGACCGTACCTTGTTGAAAAAATCTTCACAAGGAATAAAAAACTACGCTATGAAAAATTCAATTCGAATCGCACTGGCCGGGGTGCTGCTTTATAACATTTCTCTTGCACAGGACTCAACAGTGCCTACGGATTCTTCTCCACTTGAAGAATTAAAGGGCTACTCACAAACGTACTACTTTAGTCCCGGACAGGAAGAAAGGGCAAAAAGTATTGCTGTTTTTATGGAGAATGCCGGCATCTATTTTCAAGAAGAGATTGGGTTCAAACCCATTACAACTCTCTTTATACTCGCTCCACAACATTGGAAGGATTATGCTGCAAAACCTTTGCAGGATGTGTACGGGTTTCCGCACAATGTTGATAAAGGACGATTGGTAATTGCAGCGGAAGACAATGATTTCTGGCGGAGTTTTTTGCCACCGGTTGACCAACTTCCTGCACCCATTGCAGCACAAGTAAAAGAAGCCTATGGAAAACCTGATGGATCTTTTTCGATGATGCCATTTTTCGATTTGCTTGCCCTGCATGAAATGGGACATTCCTATACTGCACAAGCCGGCTTAAAAATGCAACAGTACTGGATGGGTGAGTTGTTTGTAAACATTATGTTGCACACGTACATAGCCGAAAAACAACCGGAACGCTTATCCGCATTGGAAGCATTCCCGAATATGGTGGTAGCCGGTGGAACATCCGAGTATAAATTCACAACCTTAGAAGATTTTGAAAAGTTGTATGTAACCCTGGGGATGGGCCCGCGAAACTATGGATGGTACCAATGTAAATTTCATTCTGCGGCAAAAGATATTTACAATACCGGTGGTAAAAATGTTTTGAAGCAATTGTGGACGGCATTGAAACTCCACCAGGAAAATTTGACGGATGAAGAATTTGTAACCATGCTAAAAAAGGAAGTCCATCCTTCCGTGGCCAACGTATATTTAAATTGGGGAAATTATTAACCAATCTGTGTGTGTTCGATAAAAGATATTTGTTCCTTTGAGCATTTCTCTTGCTGATCAATCCATCTTGATTTTACATCATCCCGCAGAAAAAAATCCGGCCTCTCTAATCCTTTCGCGCTCATTACCGTAATAGGAAAAAGAAAAGACCCATGTATAAAGTATTATCTGATATTGCCGAAAGTGAGCTCGCGGTATGGAAAAAGGCGATGCAGCGTAAACCACGTTTTACCCAAACGGCCATCCGGAACATTCAAAAACGAATCAATAAAATAATCCCTGAGAATATCCATCGGGTGATTACGAAAGCGATAAAAGAACTCACACGAGCTGTGCTTTTTGGCGCTAATTTTACCACACGTGTTCCCAGCGATCTGATCACCTTTGATCAAAAAGAAAAGAAAGCCCTTGAGCAAATTAACTTCTATTGCTCTTCCGCTTCTGCGGAAGGTGCAATCACCGGTTTTGGTGGTTTCATCAGTGGCCTGGCAGACTTTCCACTGTGGCTAAGCTTGAAAATGAAAATGCTTTTTAGCATTGCCGCCACGTACGGGTTCGACACCAACGATTACAAAGAGCGCCTGTTTATCCTGCATGTTTTTCAACTTGCATTTTCGAGCCAGCAGAAGCGAAATGAGATTTTTGAAATCGTCAGCGATTGGGACAAAAGAAAATCCGGCCTTCCGGAGGATCTGAATGAATTTGACTGGCGTACCTTCCAATTGGAATACCGCGATCACATTGATCTGGCCAAACTCCTTCAACTAATTCCTGGAATTGGAGCAGTAGTCGGTGCGGTAGTCAACCATCGGCTCACGCATCGCCTTGGCAAAATGGCGATGAACGCGTACCGATTGCGCATGATCAATAGTGTAATCCGAATAGAGTCGTAATCCTTCGGTATCACGTTAATAGGATTTCTTATTGAATCCGTATAAGGCAATCCATCGCACGCGTAAATGAAAATGTTATCTACAGGTTTATCCTGTAAATGTAACCATCACGTACGCAACAATTCCAATCACCAATAATGAAAAGACAATATCCCACACGTTGTAGCTGGCGCGATTCGCAATTTTTTGTTCTTCCGTAAGTGATCCATACGTAAGCCCCTGAATTTGCTCAGGTGAGGGAGCAGGATAACAAAAGCTCACGCCTACGCATAACAATACAGAAAACAAGAAAAACCAAGCCGCGAAAGTCAAGAAGTTAACTTCACCAATAGTATGCAAAACACTTCCAACCGTAAGTGAATCGCTTACCAGTTCCAATCCTATTCTTAAGAATGCGACTATTAATCCTACAATTAAAGTGGTCAATGCTCCTTTACTATTGATTCGCTTATAGAAAATCCCAAGCAAGAAAACAGCTGTGATCGGAGGAGCAATATATGCTTGCACGGACTGCAAATATTCATATAGTACGCCAGAGATATTTTGCATAACCGGAATCCAGAGTATACCTAAAATAACAACAATCACTGTGGCGATACGTCCCACATTCACAAGTTTGTTCTCGGGCGTCTCAGGACGAAGTTTTTTATAAATATCTACTGTAAATAAAGTTGAACACGAATTAAAAACAGAAGCCAATGAACTCATTAACGCAGCCAACAAACCAGCCGCCACTAATCCGCGTAAACCGCTCGGCATTTTATTCATGAGCAAAGTAGCAAACGCCTCATCCGGTGAGTCCCAATGCAACTGACCTTGATTTTTTAATGCAAGCGCTACAACACCAGGTATCAAAAACAAAAATACGGGCAATAGTTTTAATAATCCTCCGAAGATTGTTCCTCTCCTACCCTCTTTAATGTTTTTTGCAGCCAAAACACGCTGCACAATGTATTGATCCGTACACCAATACCACATCCCTACGATTGTACTGGTGATGACCAAACTTGGCCACGGGAAATCAGGATCAGAAGCAGGTCTCCACATATTTAAATATCCGGGCTCTAATGCTTCTTTCATACCACTCCATCCACCAACAGAGTTTAATCCAATGAATGTAAGTGTGGCTGCGCCAATCACCAGGACTACTGTTTGCAATGCTTCCGTATACACGACAGCACGCATACCGCCCAACACAGTATAGATTCCTGTCAATACAACGGTGGCCAATGCCCCGGTCCAAAAATCAATATGCAATAAGGAAGCGATCACAATTCCACCTGCATAAACAGTAACAGAAATTTTTGTAAGCACATACGCTATCAACGAGAAGACACTTAAAAACCAACGTGTTCCTGAACTAAACCGTCTCTCCAAGAACTCAGGCATGGTGAACACACCGCTACGGATATAAAAGGGAAGGAACACCCACCCTAATGTAATCACCAGCCAAGCATGCAATTCATAAATCAACATCGGTATTTTTCCACCTGCACCTGCACCTGCCAATCCAACAATGTGCTCGGATCCAATATTGGAAGCAAAAATTGAAGCCCCAACAATAAACCATCCCATATTTCTTCCGGCAAGGAAATAATCTTCAGTGGTTTTTTGTTTTCGGGTGATAACCCAAATTGCCAATGCGCCAATGATCAAAAAATAAATTGCAATGACAATCCAGTCTAATGAATCAAAACTTTGCATAATCAGTAGGTAGGTTTAAGTGAGTTTGGTTATATGTTTATTTTAGCGATAGTACATTTCATTCCAACGCAATTCATTTTTCAATTGATGGAGGGTTGTTTCCTTTCCAATTAAAGTACATTCAATATTAGCCATTTCCGCAAAATCCTGCATGTGTTCGACTGTAAGATTCTGACTATATCCTGTATGATGTGCGCCACCTGCCAATATCCATGCAGCACATCCGGTAAGCATATCCGGATACGGCTTCCAAAGTACACGCGCTACCGGTAGTTTCGGGAGTTCATGCATGGGCGTTACAGCTTCTACTTCATTCACCAAAAGTCGGAAGCGATTCCCCAAATCAATCAGCGAAGCATTCAGCGCTGGACCAGCAGCACTATTAAAAACTAAGCGAACAGGATCAGCCTTTCCACCGATGCCCAGGGGATGGATTTCACACGATGGTTTTCCATCCGCAATTGATTCACAAATTTCAAGCATGTGCGAACCCAACACTATTGGGTTTGCAGGGTCAAAGTGATAGGTGTAATCTTCCATAAAAGAATTACCGCCTTTCAAACCACTCCCCATCACCTTCATTGCCCGAACCAGTGCTGCAGTCTTCCAATCGCCTTCCCCACCAAACCCATATCCTTCGGCCATCAATCGTTGTATAGGGAGCCCCGGCAATTGCACCAACCCATGTAAGTCCTCAAACGTATCCGTGAACCCTTTAAAATTTCCGTCTTGTAAAAATGTACGAAGTCCAATTTCTATTCGTGCTGCTTCTTTCAATGAATCAAATTTTTCGCCACCACGCTTTAAAGCGGGCACCAAATTATACTGTGATTCGTATGTTGCAATAAGTTTATCAACATCAGCATCCGTTACTTGATGGATATACTTTACCAAGTCTCCAATACCATAACCATTTACACTATATCCAAACTTTATTTCAGCTTCAACTTTATCACCGTCAGTAACGGCAACCTGGCGCATGTTATCACCAAAACGGCAATACTTTCCTCCTTGCCAATCGTACCAGCCTGCAGCAGCGCGCATCCATACATTGATGCGTTTTTGAACATCCGGATTTTGCCAATGGCCTACCACCACTTTTCTATTCAACCGCATCCGGGTCATCATAAATCCAAACTCCCGGTCACCATGGGCACTCTGATTGAGGTTCATGAAATCCATATCAATGTCATTCCAAGGAATATCTCGATTGAATTGCGTATGCAAGTGCAACAAAGGCTTGTTTAAAATTTTCAAACCTCCAATCCACATCTTTGCCGGTGAGAACGTGTGCATCCATGCAACAATACCAATGCAGGCAGGTGCGGTATTGGCATCCTGGCATAACTGAAAGATTTCTTCCGAGGTCTTCAAGACCGGTTTGAAAACGAGTGTACAGGATATTCCACCGGAACTATTTAATTCTTTCACAATTTGTTGGGAGTGCTCCGCTACCTTGCCTAAAGTTTCGGGGCCGTACAAATGTTGGCTGCCTGTTACAAACCAGACCTCTAGTTTTTTCAGATCAATCATTCCTATTTCTTTTGATACTCTTTAATTCTTTTCTTTAACCCCTTTTGAATCAGCTCAACAACTTTCAGGCAATCCCACACGACTAATTCAAAATTTGATTTCTCATTGATTTCCAAAACAATATGCTATTGTCCATAATATGAATCAGGTCCATGCTTACGTTCAAAATGTTTTTTGATCAAAGCATCCTTTAATCGGGGTGCCTGAGGATTGATCCTTTCGGTGAGCATCGCCATTTCGGCTATAGTCTCTAGCACTGCACTATTATGTACAGCTTTTTCAGGTGTCTTCCCCCACGTAAAAGGTGCATGGTTTCCCACCAAAATCATTTCCACTTCTTCATAGCTTAGCTTTCTCTCATTCAGACAATTGATAATTTGAAATCCGGTTTCATATTCATAATCTCCCTGAATCATATCATCGCTCATTGGAGGCGCACACGGAATATCGGTTGTAATATAATCGGCATGGGTGGTGCCGTAGATTGGAATATCACGTTGAGCTTGTGCCCATGCTGTGCTAAAGGTTGAATGGGTGTGCACCACACCCCCAATATTTTCCCAATGTTTATAAAGGACCGCATGTGTTTTGGTGTCGGAAGAAGGGCGAAGATTACCTTCAACAGTTTTTCCATCAAAATCAACGATCACCATTTTATCAGGTGACAACTGATCATAGGCAACGCCACTTGGTTTAATTGCAAAAACACCCAACGCCCGGTCTGCAGCACTTACATTTCCAAAGGTAAACCGAACCAACCCCAGGGCTGGCAGCTGCATATTTCCTTCAAAGGAAGATTGCTTTATATGTTCGTATTTTGAAGACATTAATTTTTCGCGAAGTTGATATTAAACATTGAAATCTGCCATGGTTTTTAAAGATTTAATATCCAATGCCTGTCCAAGTGTTTTATATTTTTGATAACGCTTTTTATAAATTTTTACATTCTCTGGAATAGGAATATACTCCATATCAAATCCTTGCCCCATTGCACTCATAGCATCTTCCACTTTTGAATAAATACCGGCTGCAGTTGCTGCAAACATTGCCGCTCCCAAGGCACACGTTTGTTCGGATTTATGTATGCGAAGCGGCATATCCATAACATCCGCGATTACCTGCATGATATAGGGTGATTTTCTTGCAACACCACCCAATCCGATAAGCCCTTTAACAGGAACACCTTCTTCATTAAACCGATCAACAATTGCCTTCGCACCAAAACAGGTTGCTTCTACCCAAGCCTTAAATAGATGGGGAGCATTTGATCCCAAATCCAGATTGGTCATGGCACCTTTTAATAATTGATCAGCATCTGGTGTTCTTCTTCCATTCAACCAATCAATGGCAAGCTCATTATCTTCATCCAAAGGAATCAAGGCGGCTTGTCGCGTTAATTCCGGGATTATCCTTTCAAGAATCTCCTCTTCCAATTGTGTGGCAATTTCAGGGCTTAGAAGTGAGGACGACTTTAATAAAGAAGTGATTGGCCAGGACAGCATTTTTTTAAACCACGCATAGGTATCACCAAAGGCAGACTGCCCTGCTTCAAGGCCCACCATTCCGGGAATGACAGATCCATCTACTTGTCCACAAATTCCATTCACTAACTTACCTGTCATTTCATCAGCGGGGACCACCATTATATCACACGTTGATGTGCCCATCACTTTACTGAGATGATAGGGTTCAATTTGTCCGCCAACAGCGCCCATATGACAATCAAATGCTCCAATTCCTATTACCACGTCCGTTGAAAGGCCCAACCGATTCGCCCATTCTTCACTGAGTGTTCCTGCGGTTTGATCGGAAGTGTAGGTATCAGTAAACAAACGTTCCGTGAACCCGGAAAGCAAAGGATCTATTCCTGTAAAAAAATCATCCGGAGGAAGACCATTAAATTCTGCTGCCCACAATGCTTTATGGCCGGCAGAACAAACCCCGCGTTTCAATTGGTGTACATCATCTCCTCCAGTTAACAAATA
>JBGTGG010000426.1:0-2847 GCA_041746855.1 Cyclobacteriaceae bacterium
CAGGAGAAGTTTGTTTTGGAAGCATAAAAAAATCTGCAAGGTTTTCGATATCAAAATCGATTTTCTTGCAGATTTTAACAACTCATTTGTATACTTTTTATTAGAAATTAAATCCCATTCAGCTTTTTAAGGGACGACTAAATATTCAGGAGTTGTAGCTGTACCTTGATGGATTCACTAAGTATTTTATCTTTCATCAAAAGGTAAAACTCAGATTCAATTAGGCATGATGATATCAAAATAGGTTGAATCACCTATTTGTAAACTGCACATCCGGTTATTTCTTACGATTTCATTGAATACGCTAGCTGAACTTGCATACTTTATTTTCACTGGCGTGTTCTCAAGAGAAGCATCGAGTTGTTCAAAGATTTCAGGCACATCTTGTCTGCGTATATAATATCGGTTCCTGTCGCCCTTTTCATTTATCGCAAATATATGCTCAAAGTTTTCTACGCTCCCTACTGTAAACTCCCTTTCTTCCATACGGGATTCATAAGGCATTGCCCGATAGAGACAACTTGAAAATTCGAAGGCAACAAAAATGAAAACAGATAAACGAATAAAAAACCAAGCTTTTTTTCTCTTTGTCATAACGGTATGCTTTGATATTTAAATGTAGAATAATTTTTAAAATGATCCAATACCGTTCCCTGCCTGTATCACCTCTTTCAGCTTTAAGCTTTAAAAGTTCAGTTAATTGCCTCCTCAATTCCCTCCATTCACTCCGTACTTCCTCCCACTCACTCTTTTTTTCATATCCATTTAGGTCTTACCGGGTTTGTAATAGCGAAGATTAAAATCAATCAAACGTTTAAACTATCAAAACCATGAAAAAAACACGTTTAATGCTCGCTAGCAAAATGAAAGCGATCCTATCGGTTGCACTCTTGAGTGTATTCGTATTTGGTGCCATCAGTTGTAATGATGACGATCCGGATCCAGCAGGACCTACAGAAAATATTGTCATGATTGCGCAAGGAAATAGTAACCTTTCAATATTGGTTCAAGCCTTGACAAAATTCCCGAATTTAGTATCTACCCTCAGCGGAAGTGGTGATTATACTGTATTTGCACCCACTGATGAAGCGTTTATAGCATTACTGGGCGTAATCGGACAAACCGATTTAGATGATATTCCGGAGCCGGTTTTAAGAAGAGTACTTGAATATCACGTAATTGCCGGAGCGCGTTTGGAGTCTACTGATCTCTCCAATGGACAAGAAGCTGCTACTGTACTAAGTGCAGATGACAAAATAACCGTAGGCGTAACGTCTGGTGGTGTTACCATCAACTCCGCAAATGTTACTACTGCCAATGTAGAAGCAACCAACGGAATCATCCACATCATTGATGCTGTATTGGTTCCTGCGCTTGAATTGAGCATCGTTAATACGGTGGTGGAACCTGCTTATTTCAATAAGAATTTCACCACATTGACCAGCGCTGTGGTTGAAGCTGGTTTGCTAAGCACGCTTATCAATCAGTCTGCAAACTTCACTGTATTTGCACCCACTAATGATGCTTTCACTGCAGCGGGAATCACCTCCTTGCCAAGTGCCACGGAATTGGTGCCAATCTTACAATACCACGTTTTGGATTCAGAAGTGAAAGCTGCAGATCTACCGGCTACCGGTAGTGCTGTTACTACATTAAATGGCGATTTCTACCTTAGTATAAATTCAGACGGAGTATTCATCAATGGCTTGACCCAGGTGACCGCAACGGACATTGAACAAGGTAATGGCGTTGTACACGTTATCGACCGCACGCTTATCCCGGCATCTCAAAATATTGTTGAAATTGCCGTGGCTGCTTCTACCGCTACTGATGCTGAGTTCGGCCAATTGGTTGCTGCACTTACAGCCGTAGAGAATGACGGATCTGCACCAAACCTGATCACCGCGTTAAGTGGTTCTGGTCCTTTCACAGTTTTCGCGCCTACTGATGCTGCCTTTGCTGCCTTGTATACATTAGCGGGTGTTGATGACTTTGCGGGATTAGTAAATGCAGTAGGTATCAACACTGTAGCCACTGTGCTTCAATACCACGTATTGGGTAGCCGTGTGTTTTCCTCTGATATTCCCAATGCATTGGATGGTAATACCAGTGTGACGCTAACGCCCTTGGCGGGAGGTACTTTTATGCTGAATTCATCATTAACCCTTACGGATACAGATGGTGCCCTGTCGTTGGGAACAACGGATGCGGGTATTGTTGATACCGATATTTTGGGAACAAATGGTGTGATTCACGTAATCAACCAGGTAATCTTACCATAACCATTCATTTTACAACTACACGGACCTTTTTGTAAGGTCCGTGTAGTACTTTTACGGATACCATGTTCAATGTCAAGCATCGCTATCTTTTCATCTTTTTGCTTTCGGTATATTCTTATCTGAATATACTGTTTACAGAAGGTGATCGCTTGTTTGGATATGAAGTAAACCCGATCCTGTTTTATTCTACTTTACTGTTGATTGTCATTTTGGTGTGGGAAGGCAATCGTTTTCTCAGCCATTTAATTTTATCACCGCAGCGAAATTTCAAAATCCACCCGCTTGTTATCTTGTTTGGATCCAGTCTGGTGGTGGTGGCAAGCATTGCTTTATTCGTCACAACTTTATTTGATTTATACTTCAACGTGGAATCACATTACCTGTTGACGTTTAAGCTGACACTTGGATTTTCTTTTCGGATCAATCTTTTTCTGCACTGCCTGAATGCCATCTATTATTTTTTAAACCAACTGAAGGATGCGCAACTGGAAGCCGAAACCTTAAAAAAATCAACCGCTGAAGCACGCTTTGAAGCGCTGCGAAATCAAGTGAATCCTCATTTCCT
>JBGTGG010000427.1:0-22199 GCA_041746855.1 Cyclobacteriaceae bacterium
AAGCATTTGATATGAAAAAGAATAGAGCACTTGAGAAATATACTCCTGAGGAACTCGCAGATGCTTTTGTGTTCACCGGGAATTTTTCAGAAAAGGCGAAAGAGAAAGCAAACGATGATTTGGCTGCTGCGCGCGCGAAGGCAGGGTTCGGCTGGAGATTTTGGATCTGATGCTGATGTAGGGAAAGTGGTTCAGGTAGCAACGAAAAAACAAAAAAGGATAAGCATGAAAATCCTATGGCGATCCCTGTTCGAAAGGATAAGAATAATGCCAAAAAATAAATCGTTGGGCAGTGTAATCTACATTCCTACAACCCGGAATTCTTTTGTTTTCCACTACCTGTTTTTTTGCTGGTCGTGCCAGTCTTACGACTCCGGTTTTTAGGATTGTTTGCATTTTCGGGATCAAGCTTATCAGTGCCCTTTTCTTTTTTTATTCGCTCATTGATAGCAGTATCCGTGCTCTTCTGTAGTTCCTTGAAACTTCTTCCCGTGTTTTCTCCATTGTCTGTTTTCATAGCATTCGTTTTTATATTGCTATTGATAACAAAACTATGCCAGAGTGAAATCAACCCCTGCGCTCATGAAAGATTTTGTTACTGCTTCCCCGAACCAGCAAAAAAAATCCCAACCAGCATGATCGGGATTTTCTATTGGTTTTTTTTCAATTACGGTCATTATCTACTCACGGTCAATTTTATAGAGTCTGCCTGCATCCGTAATGGCATACAGCGCGTCATCAGTTCCCTGGGTAATATCGCGGAAGCGTTGGTTCTGATCTTCAAGCAGCCGTTCTTCACCAACTACCTTGTTATTATTAATTACCAGGCGCACGATGTGCTTGCCGCTAAGCGCACCGATAAACAAATTATTTTCCCATTCAGGTACGCGATTACCACTATAGAACGTGATACCACTCGGTGAGATCACAGGATCCCAATAGTATATAGGTTGTGCCATGCCCTCCTTTTGCTGGATACCTTCACCGATTGTTTCACCGCTATACTCGATGCCATACGTAATAGTAGGCCAGCCGTAATTTTCGCCAGCCAATACACGATTGATTTCATCACCTCCTCGAGGCCCGTGCTCACTTTGCCACAGATCACCAGTGACGGGATGAATGGCAATACCTTGCGGATTTCGATGGCCAATGCTATACAATTCAGGCAACGCTTCGTCACCCTCAAAGTCTGGATTTCCTGATGCGGGCTGACCATCGGTGGTGATGCGAATTATTTTTCCAAGCGCAGCCGTGACAGATTGCGCCAGTGGTCTTGTCTGGAGATCAGACCGCTCGCCTGTGCTTACGAAAAGATTTCCGTCAGGACCAAATACAACGCGGCTTCCATAATGTAAGTTTCCATTGTACGCTGGGTCAGCGCGATAGATCACCGTTGCATTTTCAATATTCGTTTCGTCATTTGATAGCCTCCCCTTTGCTACTGCCGTGCGCGTACCATTTTCACTTTGCTCCGAGAATGCCCAGTAGATCATCCTGTTGGAAGTAAATTGTGGATCGAGGCACACACCCAGTAACCCCCCTTGTCCGCTCGCATTAACAGGTGGTATTCCATTTATTGCATCTCCTATTTCTCCTGATGCGGATACGATGTGTAACTCACCACCTTTTTCAGTTATTAGTAACCGCCCGTCAGGAAGACTGACGATGCCCCAGGGTGCATTGAGTTCTGATGTAAGAAGAGTCACTTCTATGGGAGTTTCAGTTTCAACACTGCCTATTCTTGTCTGGCCAGAAAACGCTGGCGGATATTCGGTATTGGCCGGAAGGGTCTCTACAGGGGGACCGGTCTCAGGGTTGTCAACATCGTCCTCACAAGCTGCGAACAGCGATAAGCATCCAATAATAGTGATGGGAATGAGATAATTTCTTGCTTTCATATTGAATAATATTAAAATGATACGGCATTTACGAACTTACTCTTTGTTCAAATTTAAAGCCAGACAATTCTTGCTGGTGAAACGCCACAAAATTTATTGCTGGTATAAAGGGTTGGTTCGCTTAGTACGCTCGCACAAACTGTCTATCGTATATTTTGGACAAAAAAAAGAATGTGTCAACGATAATCCAGCCATGACAACATTAATTGCCAACACCAGAAATTGGGTAATAATATCGCATCATGTATAAACCTCCACACATTTATCGGGGGTATTCTTACTGGCGAAGTTATTTCCTTCCCTGCACCATCCCATAATTCAAAATACACTTTGCTTTTTCGTGCTCTAAACCGGACAGGAAAATCAAAGTACTGAACAGGTGCATTGGAGGAACCATTAATCGCCTGCGTTAATTTCACCGAATCGTAGTCCTTTTTTTCAGCACCGAAGGAACGAAAAAATTTCGCGCGGTTGTTGAGTGCATCATACGTGACCACTACCAACTTTAGGGATTCTTTGCCAATGAATTTCGGCAGCTCACTCATTTGCCGATTATCTGTCGCCTGGAATAAGTCCGAGAAGGTTGCTTTCTTTTTGCCGGAGCTATACTTGGGGCCAAGGTTAATACCGAATAATCGCAAGTAATCAACCTGGAAGAAGCGTTCTTTGAATGTGTTGGTATGAAAAATTCTACCACGGATTGCTTTATCTTGAAATAATTTCAGCGCGTGGCTTAACTTCCAGTCTTCCGCCAATGCAGCCAACACGATGCTCCCTCCTGAATTGGCAATCACCAGGTCAAAGTCACGCAACACCGTATGCCCATTCACGTCACCATACTTATCCATCAAGGTCAACAACTGCAGGATGGCCCAGCTACCTCCCCCATCCAGTGAAAGAATTTTATACATAGTGTGTGATTTGATTAACGATGATCATAAAAAAGATCATAGCAGTCTCTTTACAATTTCTATCAGTGCACCAACACCTTTGTTGATGTTACCGATGGCTGCTGCTTTTGTGCGGTTTGATCCGGATGCGTCTTTCACCACATGAAGAAGGTTGGCAAAATCCTCTTTACTGATTCCTGATGCATTGATAATGGCATTAATCTCCGAATCAGTTAAACTAGAAAGACTGGAAATTTTCGTGGCAAACTCTGCTTTGGTCGCCTCAGCTGCTTCAGCTGCTATTTTATCCCACTTCGAAGGCATATGCTAATTTTTAAGTAGTGAATTAATTCGATCGTTAAGCTCGGTCACCTTTTCCCCTACGGTTCCGCTTTGTATTATAAAATTGTCGAGTGATTTTTCAAGCTGGTCAATATCAACCTGATTTCCGGTACGCTGATTCAATTGCGTCAACAATGCATTTCGTTCCTCATCTACCTTCGTGGATGATTCCAGAAGAAAGTATAATTCAAGTGCAATTTCATTGTACGCAGCATAGTCCTGGTTCAACTTCGTAATGACTTTAATGCGTTGATCTTCAAGTGCGGCCTGCATCTCATCGCGTTGCTGATTGATGTGTGGGATCATCGCGGCCATCATTTCAGGCATTTCTTTAGTAAGGTCAGTCTCCTCGGGTACGCGCGCCATAAATTCACGGATGTATACAGGCGTGAATTCCTCCCGTATAAAGAGGTCAATTTTCTCACGCTTCGATTTAAACATCGCATTGATGAGCGCAACATTAAGTTGATGCATCCGCGCTCCTTCCTCAATCATCGCGCTGGACAACCGCAATGATTGCACGGGAATTTTTGCACATGCTGTACAAAATAATAGTATAATGATGGTACTGAATTTCATTTACGTGAAATTAAAAGTAAAATAAAAAACCCATCACGTCTTTTCCAAGATGCATGATGGGCTCAATGTGATATCAAGGTAGAAAAATAATTCTAAGAATAAGAATTTTAATCAACTACTGACACCGCTATGCGACCAACAAAATAAAAGCAGACACGATTGATCAAACGCAACAGCTAGACAGAACGTGTAAAGGTCTGACGTTAAATTAAATAAGACGAAGGTCGTGTAACGACATGGTTACTGTTGTGGCCGTATTCCAAAGAATAGCAGATAACCGATCATCCAAAACTCTCCCACTGTTGCGGGTATCGTTAACACATCACTCCATTGAAAGCTAAGGCCTGCATAATTCAAAAAGGCACTCACGATATAACCGGCTCCACCCAGTATCAGTATCCGACCCAACCAGACCGGCATGCGTTGTGAATGCACTACGATATAGCCCATTGGAATGAGCCAAAGGCCAAAGAAAAGGCTGCCCACACCCCAGGCGTTTTTGATAAGTTGATCGAATAACCGAATCATGATGAGGGTATCACTTGCTATCAAATCAGCATTTGCAACATTGATAACTCCTGCCATCGCGATTGCGCTAATCATGATTGCGCATGCGTTCATCATGCCCCACGCAGCCAACGCCCACGAGGCGAAAGGATTGATGTCTTTAAAGAGTTTAAAAAAATAAACCGCGGCAAGTGCTTGCGACACCACGATTGCGAACTCCAGCAAAAGTCGCATGCGTGCGAGGGTTTCATGCTCACGCAAATTGGCAGCCGTTTTTGATAGATCGCCCGCTACAAAAATCTGCGGATGCAATACTAGAAACCCTACTACTCCGGAAATGGCTAACATCAAGTACCAAACACCCGTGGTGCGGGCCGTAGCCACCATTTCTTTTTGTTGATCATTCATTATTGTTACGATTTAAAGTTGAATGACGGCTTTGTCACTAAAAAGTTACACAAGCAGCTAACGCTGGGCCGAAACTAACCACCCCCCTCTTCCGCCATCCGAGTACTATCCCGTCTAACTTTAGCGGCTTCTATTTTTCTTTTTCTTTTGTAGAGTTGCTCCAAAAACGTTTCGGAAGGAACCACAATGGTGTCGGCTGCGAGGGAGTCTATTTCCATGATTTGTAATTTGGTCAACTGCACTGAATCGCGGTGGTGAATCGTTTGCTCAATCTTTCCTACTAATTCATCATCCAGTTCGTATAAATCACAATTGAGTTGTAGAAGAAGTTCATTCGCCAATGGTGAAAATTTAGCCTTCGAAATTTTTTCGAATGAAGGATCACGGTTAAGCTGTTGCATGAAGTATGCAGCCACGGGCAAAGCCGTGTTGGAACCCTGGCCTAAAAGGGTATTACGAAAACGAATACGCGGATCGTCAGCACCTACCCAGGCACCCAATACCAACGTAGGGGTTATGCCCATAAACCATCCGTCCGCATTGCTTTGCGTGGTCCCCGTTTTGCCGCCCATATCATTGTAAACTCCGTATCGCCAGCGCATACGCGATGCCGTTCCTTCACTCATCACACCTTGCATCATGTGCCGTACCAGTTGTGCTGTCTCCGTTGACAACGCACGCTGACCGGACTCTTTGGGTTTGAAATCACCAATCTCATTTCCGTTTACATCGCGTATCGAAGCAATGTAGTGCGGATGCGCGGTAATCCCTTCATTTGCTAAACAGGAAAATACCGTTGCCATTTCGAGAAGTGAAATGGAAGATGATCCCAGCGCGATCGAAGGAACTTTTGGAATGTCACTGGTAATCCCCATTTTCCTGGCGAGTGCAATCGTATTGTCAACACCCGCCTGCTGAATTAATTTTACGGAAACGGTATTGACAGAATACGCCAACGCCCCGGGCATAGAATAGGAAACTTTATAATCGTTCTGACCATTCCGGGGTGTCCACTCCTTCCCTTCATCATCGATATAGGTTTGTTGCGAAGCGGAAACAAAATCGCATGGAGAAATTTTATTCTCAACCGCCATCGCCACCACAATGGGTTTAAAGATGGAGCCTACCTGACGCTTCGTTGAAACTTTCACATGATCGTATTGAAAAAAGTCATGCTCAATTCCACCCACCCACGCCAACACACTCCCGCTTGCTGGCTCCATCACCACAAACCCGACATTCAAAAACTGAAGGTGATGGATGATGGAATCAATGGGACTGACAACCACTTCCTGCTCGCCCTTCCATGTAAATAATTTCATCGGAATGGGCTCTTGAAGTTCTTTCATAATTTCTTCTTCTGCCAGCCCTTTCTTTTTCAGTCGTTGATACCGCTGCGACCGTCTGATGGCTTCTTCCAAAACATATTCCTTTCCCTTCCACGGTTTTTCTTTCCCCCAATGATCATAGAATTGCTTTTGGATTTCTTCCATTTGTTGCGCCACTGCCTTTTCGGCATAGGCTTGTAATGTGGAATTGATGGTGGTGAATACTTTTAGTCCATCTGTGTAAATATTGTAAGGCGTGCCATCGGGCTTTCGATGCTGCTCACACCATTGTAACAATTCTGCTTTTAATACTTCCCGGAAATAAGGAGCGAGTCCCTGGTGGTGCGACACTTTGTTGTACTGCAGATCAAGCGGTAATGCATTTAGGGAATCAACTTTCTCAGGGGAAAGAAAATTATACTTTACCATTTGGGAAAACACAACTCCTCTCCTCCCTATCGCCCTATCCGGAAACAACCGGGGATTATAGGAATGTGTTGCTTTCAATGTTCCGATGAGCAAGGCTGCCTGCTGGATGGTCAAGTGTTTTGCTGATACAGAGAAAAATCGTTGGGCGGCTGCTTCAATGCCGTAAACGTTATCGGAAAACGGTACGGTGTTTAAATATAAAGTCAGTATTTCTTCCTTTGAATAAATGCGCTCGAGCATTCTGGCAGTTTTTACTTCCCGAAGTTTATTGATGAGCATCGATAAAATCCAATACTGCTTTCGGGGATATAGATTCTTTGATAGTTGTTGAGTAATTGTGCTTCCACCTCCGGCAGACTCATCTTGCATGAGGCCCGATTTAATGAGCACGCGCCCCAGGCTTTGATAGTCAATACCCCCGTGATCGTAGAACCGAACGTCTTCCGTTGCCACCAGCGCATTGATGAGTACAGGTGCAATCTCTTCATATTGGATTTCGGTTCGGTCCTGAATAAAGTACCTTCCCAAAAGCACACTGTCTGCGCTGTACACTTCGGATGCTACCTGATTTTGGATGTTGCGAATCGCACGCCTCCCCGGTGTTTCCAGCCAGACCGTAAATAAAAGAATAAACAAAAGGAAACACATTGGGCCGGCAACAAGGGCGATGCTTATTACCCATTTTCGTTTGGTTGGATGGGTGTTTAAGTACAGATCAAATTGTGCGTTCTTTTTCTTAACCCACTGCATGAGCGGATCTACTTTCACCAAGACCGGTCCTATTATGGATTGGAGTTGTCCCCAGAATTTACGAATTATCGATCGCATAAGTTGGAAAAGATACAGATCATCAGACTAGGCTACAACTTTGGAATTGAAATAGTTTTTGACGCTAGATTTCAAACCTCAATTCGTATAAAAAATGATGGAGTCCGAAACTCCATCATTGATTTGTTTTTATTCTATAACCATTTAAAATTGATAGGCTGCAACTGCTCCCGCTCCAACAGAATAGAATACCATTCCGGTTACACCATCCATTGTATAGTTCGGCATATTATCCTTGCCTAAGTCTATTGTTCCTTCGCTTTCGCCTGTTGTTTTGTTTATCTTCATCAAGACGTTGTTTTTATCTTGTCTGGCAAGTACCACCATATAATCATTAGCATTTTGGGTTGCTTTGTATCGGGTGTTTGCAGCCTGCCACGACTTTTTCGCAAAGTCCGATGCCGCATTCCCTAACTCCCCATAGGCATTGCCAATACCTTCCAACATCACACCACTGGCTTGCTCATCATTGGCTCTGGCTTGTTGCCCTGCCGACTGAAAAGCTGCCGAAGCATTGTAGGCCGTGGCTCCTATATAGGCGGCCCGCACGGCCTGCGCATACTGTAAGGCACGCATGATACCCGGATCCCGTGGAGCCTCAACGTATTTTTGATAAAGTATTTTTCCATCAAAACCAACAAGGGCTACATTTTGAGAAGCGCTAACCAGTATGCCATTATCGCGAAGTTCAATATTTTGCGGTGACTCCTTCCCTTCAAACTTAATTCCGGCTGTTACTACTTTTAGCGATGCAGAAGTTTTGTCCAATGCGAGTAATGAATTGTCTCGGAGGTTAAAGAGGTAGACAACATCACCCTGCTGAGCTGTTAAAGATGGTGACGTAGGTATTCCCTTGTCGAGTATGAGTTTCCCTACGGTAATATCTAATATGTTCACTTCTTCAGTGGTAATATAGAATAGGCCCTTAGGTGTGATCTCACTGTATAACAATCTCCCATTTATTTGAACAGGTTTGTCGAACGTAAGCGCTGCTGTATTTTGATCCAGGTAAGACACAAAATTTTTGCCGTTTGTATTTTGTGATACTAACACCCATCCTCCCTTCACTTTTTTATAATCGTATACTCCTCCTTTTATACTAATTCCTTTACCTTTCTTGCCCCACTTCCCTTCTTGAGATTCATAATCATACAGGTTTACCTTGGTGTTCGATCCGTCATCAGGCATGATCACAATACCACTTTCATCAAAATAGACACCTCCTATTTTACCAGATAGGTCCAGCGGTTTCGCCCATAGTCGGTCACCATTGTTCATATCGAAAGCCGTGTAGGTAGTATGATAACTGGGACCGCTGCCAGTAGTTGTAGTCGTGGTGAATCCACCTGTTGAAGCTGGTCTACCTTCTTGTTCAGAGGCAATATAAAAGATCGGTTTAGTGGGATGCTGATAGAATTGAACATTAAATTCCATCGTCTGTGCAGCGTTGGTGGCAGCTTGTTTTAGCATTCCGCCCAACGCTCCAAGTTTTTCTATTTGCTGATTCGCCTCCGACACATCATTCTTCCAAATGATTTTACCATCTGCGGGGTTAATTTTATAGTTAAAGAAAAGGGTTACCAGCAACAGTTCATTGGGGCTGATTTCACTGGCAGTAATAAGTCTACCAAAATCATCTTCGATTTTCCACTTCACTTGACCGTCTGCCATCGAGGACATTAAGAGTATATCCTTTCCTGCTGCATTGCGTCCGGATATTAAAATACCATTGGCTTTGTATAATATTTTTTGGTCTGTTATACTGCTGATTCCTGCCGTTCGCGTATCGAACTTAGTTTCACCGGAAAATGGATCTAGGATACTGATCGTATTGCCATGGTTAATCATGAGTAGTGCGGAAGATCCTAACTGTTTTACCTTGTCAGGTGTCAGCAGACCTACCCTATCATTTTTCCATAGTACTTCACCTTTTTCAGGATTTATACCTGCAATGCCTTTCGATGTTCCCACAATATAATTTCCAAGGGACGTCATCATTTGCCAATTGACTCCGTCTGGAAATGTTTTGGACCACACGGATTTCACTTGTTGTGAATGCGCGGGGATTGCATAACATAGTAGAGATAGTAGTAAAAACTGGATTGATTTTCTCATATTAGTTTGGTTAGTTTAGAGACACAAGACAATAATGATACCAATGAGTCGCTACACATTTCGGTTACTATCCTTTGTAGATTCAATATACCCAAATCTAATAGACTTATTCTTACATAAATCAAATTGAGAGGTAATTGAACCCAGGATATGTCCTGATGCATTTTTTTCTTGGATTGAGAGTTAAACTCAATAGCCGTATTTAACTAGTGTAGTCTTTTAAATAAAACTGAGGCTCGATAATAAAAAAGCCACCCGAGCAACTGCCTATTTAGGAATTTTGGATTTATTGATCGTAAAATAAAACAACATGCTTCCCAGTGCATAAAACACGATATCTGCCCAATCAAAAGTAAATTCGTTGGACAGGTACGGAAATAAATATTCACTAACGAGGGCGATTAATAAGGTAGCCATACAAACTTCCAATACACTCAAGGTATAATCACCGCCCCGCCTAAAGAGAATTCTTTTTTCAGCAACCAACAACGTCAACAAGATGGGTGTGGCCAGCAGGTTATCGAGGTACTGATCTGCCAACGGTATGGATATATGAAGCACTTTTTGAAGCAATTGATGAACAACAAACAGGATGCAGCAAACGATGAAAACCCAATTGAACAAAATTTTCATAAAACGAAAGGGTTAGAGTAAACCAACAAAGGCAATAAAAAAACCTATTAACAGCACAGGTGAAATAACCAGCAGTAGCAATACGGCAACACTTTTCAAAACGGTCTTTACAATACTGAGTAAAAGTGAATCAGCAGGATCGGGAGCTACCCACTCGCCAATTTGCTTTATTTTCAGCGCAATGTATTCGCTAAAATTCTGTGGTTGACTGTCACTCATTAATCTCGTTTTTTTTATGGTGGTCGATGGAAGTATAACCGCAGTACATTATTTTTAATTCGGTGGGTCATCAATTCTAACCAAAACAACTATTATTGATCCGAAGCGTGACACCATAAAAAAAGCCGACCAACGGGCCGGCTTTTCACCTGTAAACTAATTAAAAATTTTATGGTTTGCCTGTTAGTGAAATATTGAGTTGAATATTATCTGACAGCACCATGTCCTGCATGAAATGCACCCAGGCTACATCATACTTTTGACGGTCAAACACGAGTTTCGCATCAAGTTTCATTCCTCCTTCAGTTGCTTCAATTGAATTAATTGTAGCGGTCTCTTCGTGCGTTTTTCCACGAACTGTAAGGTCACCAGTTAATTTATCGCCTTCATGTGATTTTACAACGAAGGTTGCAGTCGGAAACTCTTCCACGAGAAAGAAGTCGCCTGTTGATAAGTGTGCTTTCAAATCGCTGGCACGTTTGCCATCTTCATCGGCATAGGTCTCCGGATTAGCAGGCTCGATGGAAGTCATATCAATGGTAATGGTACCAGCCGTGATCTTTCCACCCTGAACGGTTGCGCTTCCTTCGGTGATCGTAATGGTGCCATCATGACCATATACACCGGCAACCTCACCCTTCCAAGTGACGGTAGATTCTTGTGGGGAGATTTTGTAAGAAACGGCAGTTCCGGTACCCGTTTCAGCGTTTTCCGTGTTTTCTGTGTTTTTTTCACTGGGCGTCCCACATGCATATAAAAGTGATGCAATGGCCAGGGTAGTAATTTGGGCTGTTATTTTCATTATTTATTATAGGTTTATGTGAGACTTTAAACATTAAATATGGATTTTGGTTCACTCGTTTTAAGAATTTTTCAAATTTGTTCGTGGATAAAACTAAGAATTTCTAAATACTTCCAATAGTGGTGAAGATGAACAACACATGAATGCATAAGGGCTTCTTTGATAAAACGTCCATGTTGTAAAGTCTCTGAGCGCACATCCCTTTTCTATTTTAATTATCTTCCGTATTTTCACTCGTAGGCCTATGAAAGAAAATACATTCTCCGCACTCACCGACATCGATAGTCGCCTTCTTCGTACCATTCTCATTTTGTTTCGCAAACCTACAGTTGTACTCTATGATCGTTCCGGTATGTACACCACCCCCGTGCGTTACATTCTCACGATGACCGGATTAGTTTTCTTCGTCTACTTGTTTATTGACAGTTTTCTCACCACAGACGATATGAGCATTACACATTGGCGTACACCCCTAAGGGAACAACTTTATCATGAAAAGCTCGCAAATATTGCTTCGAAGTTTGCAACTTTTATTTTTTCAATCACATTGGTACCCGGTATTTGGTTCGCCTCCAAGTTACTGTTCTTCAAAAAGGGAAGTATCCTTTTCTTCTATCGGGTAACATTATACTTTATTGCTCAGGCTACACTGGTAGGCTTTTTCCTGAGTTTGCCTTCCGTCTGGTTGGATACTGACTTCTCAACTCCTTTCATGCTCTTGATGATGGCGTATACAACCTGGTTCTTTCTGACTTTATCGCTAAACCCCTGGTACTACGCGCTTCCAAAAATACTCTTGCTATTGCCGGTTGCATTTTTCTCCTATAGCTCACTTAGTCCCATGGTGACTACGCTGGTCAGTGGAATAATGATCCACCCTGAGCGTACTTACGATGTCCCCGTAACATCGAATGACTTGTTTACCAATCGTACTCTGTTGGACAATAGCTATGCTGGATTCTTTACCGCAACTGTAGATGAGGATCGCACATTTTTTATCGATGAATATAAACTAACCATTGGTATGCTTGCACAATCAGGTAAGACCCATTGGAGCAAGTCGGTTGACAATGATTTCGAGCAACACGTAAAGTTTGAAAAACTCATCCCCATCCCGGAACACCAACTGCTTGTTGTAGTAGGCGATTCCCTTAATCATACATCCACTGATTTCCTGCTGGTATTCAATTATGCAGGTGATTTGTTGTTGCGTTATGATTTTAAGGAAGATTTAATGACCGAGGCGTTTCAATTAATAAGCACAGATTCTTCTGGTATCTCATTGCTGGTTCCCTATCCTACTTCTGCAACAAACGAGTACACCTTCCGTGAGGCTTATATTTTTTTACCGAATATGTTCCTTGCTGTTTCTCCATCGTTTACAACACCATTGCCCATATTTCAGATCTATTCCTTAGGATTAAACGGAAGTGTGGCATCTGTTGTAAAAAAGGATCGTCAATTTGTCGAATTCGGGATTGCGCGTTATGACTCTGCCAATACTTTAATGTGGTTTCAACAGACCTACGACAAAAATAGTCCGTACGATCCGCCCGTTCCGCAAGCCGTAGTAGTTGATACAGGCCGGCAAGAAATAGTAGTACAGTATAGCATCGCCAACGACACTACTGATTATGCATGGCTTCAATGTCTTGATTTACAAACCGGTAATTTGAAATGGAAAAATTCGCTACGGATACCGGGTGACTTCACCGAATATAAGAACATGGTATTGGATGGCACCACGATTTATCTGGCTGGGGAAACGCATCGTGATGTGGTAGGTCTTTTCAGTGCAAACTACCACGCAGCAACAGTGGTTTATGCTGATCGTAACACGGGCAAGCTTAAAGGTTATAAACATTTTGGCAATGATAGTTTTGGTGGTCATACCCGTTTCAGTAGTATGCTCCAAACCCCAGATGAACTAATCTTCCTGGGTACTGAAAACAAAGCTTCGTGGTTCTTATTTGGCAAGCCTGAAGATGAAAACTATCAATGGACCATCCCAAAAAGTGCTCTTTAGAGTAACCTGCAATGTTAAAGCAAACAATTGGTTTTATGAGTCTAGGTTTACTTCTTCCATTTTACTTTGTTGACAGTTAACCTAGGTGTTAACATCCCAACGGAAGCACTTTCAATATACTTTTTACAACACCCTCTTCTTTAGTGACTGCCTCAATCACCAGGTAATCTCCTGGTTGTGCATGCTGCAAAACATCTGAGATATCGATTTTAGTGTGTGGGGAATCTGCAACTTTATCATTAGGATTGAACACGTTGTTTCCGTTTCTTTTCAGGTATACATAAAATGGAATTGCCTGTTCGGTCGTAGTCGCACCATTCCGTACGGTCAACTCCCCTCTTGATGACAGATTAAATTGACCAAAGTCTAACGGCTTGCCGTTTAATATGAGGGAAGTACTTAAAAATGTTCCTTCTTCATTCGTGGTAAACGTGCATTCATTGTCTTGCAATACTTCCTTCGCACGTTCTTGCTTTTTTTGATTTGCTTGTGCTGTTTGGTGTTCAAGCATGCCATTGAACTTGAGTATCGCATCCAAATTAAAAGCATTCTGTTCTTGTGCGAATGTCAGTGAACCTACTGAGGTTAACAGGATCATCAGCGCCAACGATTTTTTCAACTGTTGCATAGTCAAGTATTTTGGTTTATCTATCAAGGTAGTTATTTTTTGTTCATTCATACAGAAATCTCAGCATCCGGAATTGCGCAACATAGCGTACACGATTGTGCCGGAAACATAGAGCGCAAATACTTTTCCATTATCCGCTACAGGAGGTGTAAATGCGTTAGCATATTTAAACTCGACTTTACCAACAGCGGGATGAACGATATCCCAGGATTTTCCCATGTCCGCAGAGCGGAGAATTCCATCCGGGTGACCACAAATTAAATAGGTACCGATTTGTTTAATGGAAGAAATGGACAACGCAGGCCGAAGCCCCTGATCAATTGCTTTCCAGGTTTTTCCATTATCCAATGAACTGTATATCCTTCTGGATTTGGATATTTCGCTGTACACAATTGCAGCAACTCCGCCCGCGATCGGTTCAATCGCGATACCCACACCTCCTTCACTGATTACCCAATCCCAATGTTCACCCTTGTCGGTTGAACGCATGATGCCGTGTTGTCCGGTGGCGAGAAGTACACCTTCTGATTCTATTATTTCCATGGATCCGCTTTCTTTTTGAACGTGTTTCCAGCTTTGCCCGCGGTCGGTAGATTTGTAAAGGCCTTTATCGTTCCCGATAAATAATGTCCCGTCAGCAATCTCAACAATCGTGCGCATGGTAGGTTTTTTGAAGTTTGTATAAACAGGCTTCCACTTTCCCGTAGCAAATGATTTTTGATAAATCTGTCCTTCATAATTAAAAGCCATTGTTCCGGAAGGATTGAAAACAATCGCAGAACTGTGTGGATCAAGTGTCTCTTCTTTTTCCCAAACAGGAGTTTTAAGATTGGTTTTGCTGCTATACATTTCTTCATTAGCACGCAAATAGACTTCGGAGGCTCCTGCGAAAAAACCTTCGGGTTGTTCATTTACCGGCAAACTATTACTGATGTCTTGCCATGTCCTTCCGCCATCAGTTGATTGGTAGAGGATATTGGTGGCTCCGGTCTCAACAGCAGTTTCGACTGGTTTATTATCGGCAAAAAAGAATTGAAGAAAGAACATCAAAAAAGCAAGGTTAAACAGTTTCATGACGATGGGGTTAGTGGAGTATTTAATGTAAATATATCGGCCATCAGCGTTCCAGGATGCCTTTTATTTGTAAAAAGAATGTAAAACGGTTGTAAAATCAGTGAAAACGTTGTGGATAAAAGTGAATGCGTTTAATCTTTGCCCAAAAGATGCTGCACGGGGTTATTGCCTTCAACATTTATATATAAAAAACGTATAGACATAATCCGGTACATGGAAAATCAGCATCTATAAAGTTGTAAATTGAAAGTAATTTTCAAATATCAAGAGTGAATCCAATGAAGTCGGGGCTTTCCGTAGGCATCTTATTATTCAGTTTAGCAGTTTTACTTTCCTCTGCCCTCTTTATCAATGACGATTCGGAAGAGGAATTCTTAGAAGAAAGGGCTGAGTTGGTTGTTCGCCAGATTGGCCACACCTTATTACTATACTCTGGTGATTTTACATCACGCATATTGCCGGTCCAGCAAGTGAGTCCAGGTGTTTTTCAACTCAAGTTTCAAAACAACTTCTCGTTTATGCCTGATTCGCTTGTAAAAATTGTGAAAAGCCATCTTGCTCAAATCAATTTACCAGTGGGTTATATGGTAAATGTATTTGACTGTGAATCCAACGGAGTTGTCTATGGATTTGAAATTAGTCCCAACTATAAAGAGATCGTTCCTTGCCTGGGACGAGCGCAGCCCCTGGGCTGCTATTCCATTCAAATTGCTTTTATTGGTTATCAGTCGCAACGAAATTTCAGTAAGTACTATCCCTTTTTTATAGTTGCATTGTTTAGCCTTTCGCTGGTCGCATTTTTCGGAGGAAAATATTTTTTAAAAAAGAAAAAAGAAGGAACCAATATGACCATTACCGATGGTGTCTCAATCGGTACGTATACATTCTCATTAAGCAATCAATTGCTGAGATCGGATGTAGAAACCATTGATTTGTCCGACAAAGAAGCAAAGCTGTTAGCAATATTTGCAGCACAGCAAAACCAGCTCATCAGTCGTGAAGAACTACTTAAAAGAGTATGGGAAGATGACGGGGTTTTCACGGGTCGCAGCTTAGATATGTTCATTTCGAAACTGAGAAAGAAAGTTAAAAACGATCCCAGTGTTCAAATCACGAATATTCATGGGAAGGGGTATAAGTTGGAGATTGGAGGATAACGCGAATCTTCCTACAAGCCTTTGCATCAACCGGTTACCAGTTACCAGCTACTTGAAACTGCTATAGCCAGCTCTACAATTTAAGCTTACCTTCTACAACATATTCCAAATTACTTCAGATACCTCCTTAGTTCCGCGGCCGCATGCTCGAACATCGAACGCGTTGTTGGCAACTCAGCCAGTGCATTTAATAAGCCAAAGTCGTGAATCATACCATTGTATCGCGTGGTCGTTACGGCCACACCTGCTTCCTCCAGTTTGCGTCCGTAGGCTTCGCCCTCATCTCTAAGAATATCATTTTCAGCAACTTGAATGAGCGCAGGCGGCAGGCCTTTTAGCTGGTCAACACGCGCATGTAAAGGCGAAGCGTAGATCGAATTCCGTTCACTGTTGTTGGTGATATACTGATCCCACATCCACGCCATCGTGGACGTTGTCAGAAAGCGATCCTCTCCGTACGTCTGGTACGACTCCTGACTGAACGATGCATCGGTTACAGGCCAGAGCAAAAGTTGAAACTTAATTTTCGGACCACCTTGCTCTTTGGCCCTTAGTGCCGTAACCGCTGCCATGTTTCCACCTACACTATTGCCGGCAACAGCCAATCGCTTGCCGTCAACATTAATTTCATTCCCATGTTCCGCTACCCATTTTGTGGCGGCATAAATTTCGTTTATGGCAACCGGAAATTGCGCTTCCGGAGAGGGCGTGTAGTTCACAAATACTGCTACACAATCAGAGAGAACAACGAGGTCCCGCACCATTCGTTTGTGCGTAGGATAATCCCCCAATATCCAACCACCTCCGTGGATGAAGATAAATGCCGGCAATTGTCCGTTGGACCCTATAGGCCGTACTAGATTCAACTTAATCGTATGGCCCTCCACATCAATTGTTTTTTCGCTTTCTTCGATACCCGACAGGTCAACGATGACAGACGCTTGCGCATCCACCAGTACTTTACGAGCCTCTTCTTTTGAAAGACTCTCGAGCGGAGTTCCGCCCGCGTTGACTTCTTTAAGGAACGCTTTGGTTCCACGATCAATGTGTGGGTCGGTGCGGTAATCTTGTGCTTCTATTGTTGTGCTCATATGATTGTGATTTAGAGTGTGATGTCCACGGAGTGTTTCAAGTAATAGGAAAGAATACACAAAAGACAGTTCCTGATGACTACATTTAATAGTTGATATCAATTATTTGGCAACATTAATGCCGATTTGCAATCCGTTGAAGCTGCCCCAATACCAATGCTTTAGGATTGGGAGAGGGGAATTTATTCCACTAGTGTTAGGATAAACGTACCCCATCCAAAAATGCCACCGCTAAAAAACCCCAAGTTTATGGCAGGAAACTGATTTTGTACTAGCGCATTGAGATGGTGGATGTAAGGTAACCCGGGTTGGACGATGAACTCTCGATGGTGAGTCATCCTGGCAATTAGTCAATAATTATTTTCACAATCCTGTGGTTAAAAAAATCAACTTGCAAAAAGATATTGCCTGTCAGATTTACCACGTCTGCCGGGCCGTTAAAGGAAGCATTCGTACCCACACCAAAGTCATTACCGGCTGCAGGTTTACCTGACACAGTACCAACCGTGTTCGTTGAAACATAGAGTTTTCTTATCCGGTTGTTTCCGCCATCGGCAATGATCACGTTACCATCGTTATCCAACGCTATGCCCAATGGTGAATTGAACTGCGCACTGGTTGCTGCACCATCCGCAAAGCCACTCGCACAGTTACCGGCAATACGTGTCACCACTCCTGCCGGAGTAATTTTGCGGATGCTGTGATTGAGTCCGTCTGTTACATAAAGATTTCCACCACCATCTACTGCGATACTAAAAGGCCCATTGAACTGTGCAACCGCGCCTGTCCCGTTTGTGCAGCCTGCTGTACTTCCCGTCAAAGTTGACACCACCCCCGCTGGTGTGATCTTCCGTATCCTGTGATTGAAGAAGTCGGCTATGTAAAGATTACCCTCTGCATCGAAAGCCATTCCCGTAGGACCGGCAAATCGTGCTGCGGTTAGTGTGCCGTTCGTGTTCCCAACTTCACCAGCCACCCCTGCGTAAGTAGACACCAGCCCTGCCGGGGTGATCTTTCGAATACAGGTATTCACAAAATCAGAGACATACACATTACCAGCGGCATCCACCGCTACATCAACCGGGTCATTGAATGCTGCTTCATCGGCTTTGCCATCAGCGTATCCCGCAAAACCACTTCCAGCAAGTGTACTTACCACCCCCTGAGGTGTAATCTTTCTGATAACATGATTGCCGCGGTCAGCCACATACACATTGCCATCCGCATCAACATCAATTCCCCACGGAAACGTAAAGCGGGCGCTGAGCGTATCGCCATTTTCCAATCCTTCAAAAGTGCTCCCGGCATAGGGAAACGACTCACCGGCTTCACTGTAGGTGAATACCGGACCCAGTGTTTCCTTATCGCGGATTCTTAATTGCACATTTCCTGTTGATGAACCTCCCCTTACCCGCGCGACAATAGAAGTAGCATCGTTTGTGATGATTTCCCCCTCCCTATCACCAAACACAACTTCAATCTCTTGGGCATTTGTGCTGAAGTTGGATCCGGTAAATGTTACTACAGTGCCCTTTGTTCCAACGGTAGGCTGCATCGATTCTATTTCCGGGGCTGGACGCTCCACCGTTTTATAGTCACACCTAATCAGCATGGCGCACACTAGCACACTAACAAGTAGTCTATTTCTTATAGTATATCGTGTCGACTTTTTCATTTTGATTTCGTGAAATGAAAACTATACCTCCTACTCTTTTAATATACAACCACTACAGGTGAACTTCGTTTGCTCTCCCTGTTTCCCGAGCCAGTTGTTATGATGTGATAAACATACCGCTCGCCTTTTCGCACGTTCTTATCTGTATACTCAAACATATTTGCATCAACAGTGCCCAGCACAACTTCCTGTCCGTTACCCGTACGCTTAACGATCTTGAATCCGGTATGTCCCTGCTGATAGATACCTCCCCATCGAAGTGTAACTTCAGTGTTCCCCTTGTATCCCTGAAATCCCGTTGGAGATCTAAGTATTCCGGAAGGTGCCTCCAACACTATGTCAGCTTCCATACTCCAATCACTGGTTCCTTCGAAAAGATCGCGGGAACGCACCCGATAAGAATATGGTGTGCCACGCACTACTGTACTATCGATGAAATAATTGTCCTCAAGCCGGTAACCTATCGGCTTGTAGCCAGCATCCCCATCACTTCGCTCCAATTCAAAATAACTTATTGATTTATCCGCATCACGAACATCCAACCAGGATACACTCACATAATTGTTAAACCGTTGTGCTATTAACTCTCGGGGTGCTATTGGAATGGTAGGAAGCCCTGGTCTGGCTTGTACGGTATCAGAAAATGTACTGATCTGATGACTGCTGTTCTCTGATGTCATCGCATAGTCATACATGAGCTTTCCCGATAGTTCGGTCGATTGATCCAGAAATGTTGTATCGGAAATCAACGGACTGATACGCTCCAACGCTGATCCATTCATTCCCCTGTAGATGTAGTAACCTTTTATGTGGACATCGCCAGGCTGCCAGCGCAGTAAGACACCTTTAGGATCTGTTTCTGCACGCAAACGACCAGGAGGCAAAGGTGGAATTGCGCTTTGATACAAACCAAAAACCGTAGCACTACTAACCGAACTCTCACCCAGCACGCCCAGCAACCGAAAGTGATAGTAGTAGCGTGTCATCGGTACCACGTCCTGATCAATGTACAACGTATCGGTTGGTGGAAGTTCAGCGATGGCCTCAAAATCTTTATCGAACGTAAGACTTCGATACAAGCGAAGACCAAGACACAATTCAGGACGGTCAAGGCGCCAACTCAATACTATACCCGCTACATCCTCCGGGTTTCTGGTATTGATACTATACGGCAGATACGCTTCATTGAAATTATAACTGGCTACTGTCACCGTATCCGATGTTGGGCCCTCATTACCGGCACGATCAAATGTTTTTACCACGTACTCGTAGGCTGTGCGAGCTACCAATGCCGTATCACGGACAAAAAGAAAAAGAGAATCTGATCGCTGATTCAATGATTTCTGTACAGGTAAATTTCTAAATGATCCTTGAAAATTATCCCTGCGCAAAACCTGCATATACACCGGATATCCCGATCCCTTCATTACGAATGTGAGTTCAATATGGTCTGGCTGTGTGAACTGACGAAGTGATTGTGGTTTAGGTATATTAATCTTTGCAGGGAAGGATATTGTATTTGTTACAAAGGCTACCTGCCATGCATTGTTAACCCGGTGGCTGATCCGGTATTGGTAGGTTACATTCGTTTTTGCTGTTACATCGACTGTGGCGTATCCTAACGCAAGCATCACAGGGAGATAAAAATTATAGGGTGCTATAGAATCCGAAGTATTGTACAGCGCAACTTGTTGCCATATCCGTTCAAGTGGCACGGGATCATCATTGTGGGGTTGTGGGAAATATTGCTCAGCAGCAGCAAAACGTTTTTCAAATTCTTCCTGTGTAGCAGGCGCAGAAATCTCACCCAATGACGTCCATACATTTTTACTGGCCTCCCTCCTTTCTACACGATAGGCCGTGATATTTTGAAATGGCTTAGCAGTTGAAACGATACCCTTTCCCAAATAGATGAATATCTCTTTATCCCCTGCTTCTCCCATACTATTTACTTGCTGTTGGCCTATAGCGCAATCAACCTTTATAATCATCAAGCTTATAAGCATAAGAAAGCCAAAGTTCCTATAGGGTATTCGTTGGTTCATGACTAAATCACTTTAAGTAGAATTCAACTTTTTTGTAATCACTTCCGAAATGACCTTTAGCTCCAATTTGTATAGAGGCCGATTTAGTGCTCTTGTCACAGAACACGCCATCACAGTCCGAATCACAGACACCCCATCCCTTGTATGTGGTTCCAGTAAGTTTCAAGAAAGCTTCGCCATCAACAAACCAGCTTCCACCCGTGCCTATCTGTCCATCAAAATTCATCATGGCCAGTAGCTTGGCGCTGCAACCTGCACAGGCCACCACTACTGAACCGCCTATACCCAGACCGGCATCAACAAAAATACTGGTGCCCATACCAATCGTTGCGTTGCTGTTGGTGAACTCTACTTTGTTGCGCACATCACCACCGATGTTGACATAGAAATGGGCCGACACCAATCCAAAGTTAAAATCAAAACTGGGTACAAGGGGTACGGGCATAGAAGCACCACCCTGGAAATAATAACCCTTTATGGACGTTGGAAAAATCTCCGGCAAGTGCCCCGCTTTTTGGTATACGTAGGATGTATTCTCGAAGCGTTGTCGAATATCTGGTTTCATCGGGTAGTCGCCAAATACCAACCCTGCCTGACCTTCCATATTCGGGTTAGTCATTTTCAGATTTCCAGTTGCTACAAACGACCATCCCGTGGCATCCACCAGAACGGTAGCATCACCTTTAGCATGCGATGAAGAGGACATTTGCTTGTCGAAATGCAAGTTACCTTCCAAGCGCTGGAGATCGAAGTTGTAGGTGAGCGCAATACCACCAAACGCAGACGGCACATTTTGTACTCCGATCTGCTGCTTGCTCGCCACCCAATCACCTTTCACCGTAAAACCTAATTTGCCTGATGCACCTTGCGTACCCGATAAGTCACCTTCAAAGAAGAGCTCATTCCATTGGTTATTTTTTACATCCATTTTACCCGCCAGGTTTTTTAATTCAGACTTCTTCCCTTCTGCCAGCGTAAAACTTTGTCCGGGAATAATCTCCATTATGGTACTGTTGGTTGTGTGTGTAAGCTTTACGTTAAACTGAAATTTTCCGGTTTCCGATACCGATCCTACAGCTTCAAATTTTCCGGGTGAAAAAGTTTGTTGCTCGGTTGAGAAGGCAGCCTTAACGGCATTGGCCGTAAACACCAATGCAGCAGGCATGATTTCTCCTTTTAGCGTATTGCCTTGCTTGGTATACATAATTCCACTGGATACTTTTCCCAATTGTGCGATGTGGTGGTCGAGTGAACCTGCAATGGATACAGCTGTGTTGGTAATTTGCATACCTGTAGGTTTGAAGGTCGCCAGATTATAAAACGTTACCTCTGGTGAGCTTTTATCCATCATAATATGAACGGTACCATTACTGAGCAGCGAAACGGACTCCAATAGAAAACCTTCATTTGATTTAATGATGGGTAAATCTTTCATGACAGCCGCATAGCTTTGATTCTTCGGCACCATCTTCAAAGACCATAGTTCAAAACTATTGTCATACCCAACGATTACATCTCCGGT
>JBGTGG010000428.1:0-1741 GCA_041746855.1 Cyclobacteriaceae bacterium
TTGTCGTTAATGAACGGCACTTCTGCCATGACGGGCATTGGCATGATCAACATCATCCAGGCAAAGAAATTATTGTATTGGTCGGTTGCGTTCTCCGCGATTACCAATGAGATTATGAAATCCTTTGATGATCATTTCTCAAAAGAACTGAATGAAGTAAAATATCATCCGGGACAAATGGAAGTGGCGAAGATGATGCGGGATTTTTTATCCGATAGTAAATTGATTCGCAAGCGAGCCGACCATCTTTACCATCGTAAAATTGAAGAAGCTGTTTTTACCGATAAGGTTCAGGAATATTATTCGTTACGCTGTGTGCCACAGATTCTAGGTCCGGTACTCGACACCATGAAAAACGTGGAGCAGGTTTTATTGGATGAATTGAATTCAGTAAGCGATAATCCTGTAATTGATTTAGAAGGAGGCACCGTGCATCATGGTGGTAATTTCCATGGCGACTATGTTTCGCTGGAGATGGACAAATTAAAAATCGTGGTCACAAAAGTTTCTATGTTGGCCGAACGGCAACTGAATTATTTGTTGAATGATAAATTAAACCAAAAACTTCCACCGTTTATTAATCTCGGCAAGCTTGGGTTGAATTTCGGAATCCAGGGAATGCAGTTTACGGCCACCTCCAGCACCGCAGAAAACCAGACGCTTTCTTTCCCGATGTACTTGCACAGCATTTCCAACAACAACGATAATCAGGACATCGTCAGCATGGGTTGCAATGCCTCCATAATTACTCAACGCGTAATCGACAATGCTTTTGTGGTACTTGCCATCCAAAGTATTGCCTTGGTGCAGGCAATAGATTACCTCGATTGCCATAACCGATTATCCTCTTTCACCACTACCGTGTACAACCAAATCAGAAATATTGTCCCAACCTTTGTTGAAGACACGCCAAAGTATAATGCCATTCAACAATTGAAGGATTTTCTTGTTAAAGAAAAAGCACCAAAATTTTAATTCGATGATGAAGTACGCATTGGTTACAGGAGGTTCAAGAGGAATAGGAAGAGCTGTTTGTCTGCGATTGGCGGAAGCAGGCTATCACATTTTAATCACCTATAAAAGTAATCAAGCGGAAGCGGAGAAAACCTTGTCGCTTGTTCAGGAGAAAGGCGTCACCGGACAATTATTAAAATTTGATGTAAGCGATAAGAAACAAGTTGAAGAAATACTAACGAAGTGGGTAGAAGAAAATCCTACCCATGAAATTGAAGTGCTGGTAAACAATGCCGGTATCCGCAATGATGGATTAATGATTTGGATGGAAGAAAAACAGTGGCGCGATGTGGTGAACGCCAGCCTCGATGGATTCTTTTTTGTTACCAAAGCGGTTTTGAACGGCATGCTCACCAAAAAATATGGGCGCATTGTCAATATCGTTTCCTTGTCAGGCTTAAAAGGAATGCCGGGTCAGGTGAATTATTCCGCTGCCAAAGCTGGTGTAATTGGAGCGACCAAAGCGCTCGCCCAGGAAATAGCCAGAAGAGGTGTTACGGTAAATGCCGTTGCCCCCGGGTTTATCAAAACCGACATGACAAAAGACTTACCGGAAGCGGATTTAAAAAAGATGGTACCGATGCAGCGGTTTGGAGAAGCAGCTGAGGTTGCTGAATTAGTAAACTTTCTGGCATCGCCTGCGGCATCTTATATAACTGGCGAAGTGATTTCGATCAATGGGGGGTTGTATTCTTAAATCGCTATAACGTAGTCTAGCTAAGGGCTT
>JBGTGG010000429.1:0-8300 GCA_041746855.1 Cyclobacteriaceae bacterium
TAACTACTCATTCAAAAAGGACTGCTTATACCAGTCCTTTTTTTATTTTTGGGACTACACCAAAAACAACAGATGAAAATCCTCAAAGCAATCTATACCGCACATTGCTTTCTTATATTTCTGCTTCTGTTTATCCTCTTACAACCACTTTTTATCATCCCCATCCTTTTTAAAAAACAATTCAGGCTTGTCGGGCTTGCCAATCGTCTCTGGGCACAATGGTGGTCGGTGTTGGTGATCATGCCCTATCGGATTGAAACGCGCGCCAAGCTCAACAAAAACAAACAATATGTTTTCTGTCCCAACCACTTCTCGTACCTCGACATTTATTCCATGAGCCTCAATCCACACGACAGTATTTTTGTTGGGAAGAGCGACATGGAATCCGTCCCCCTCTTTGGGTTCATGTACCGAAATCTACATATCACAGTCGACCGAACGAAATTGAGGAGTCGGTCACAATCGATACAGGATGCACTCCAAGCCATCGATGATGGAAAAAGCCTGATGATCTTCCCGGAAGGCGGCATCGTCTCCAAAAATATTCCGCAGATGGCCACGTTTAAGGATGGAGCGTTTCGCATCGCCATTGAAAAACAAATCGAGATTGTGCCTGTTACCATACCTTTTAATTGGATAGTTTTGCATCCGGACAAGCTGCAAATGAACTGGCGGCCAACGAAATTGATTTTTCATGAACCGATCAGTACGCAAGGATTAACACTGGAGCACGTTGCCGAACTACGAAGAAAAACATTTTCGATTATCGAAGAAGAACTACAAAAACATCTCAAATGAAAATTGATCGCCCGCTGTTGGATAAAATTGCTCACCTCGCCCGTCTGGAATTTGAGGAGAAAGATGCTGAAAAGGTAATGCAGGATATGACCACCATTGTGGAATGGGTAGAAAAACTCAACGAAGTAGATACCGAAGGTGTGGAACCGCTTACTTCCATGTCGCATGAATTGAATGCTTTTCGTGAAGACAAAGCAAAAACTACATTAACGCACGAAGATGTTTTGAAAAATGCCCCGCAGAAGGATGAGAATTTTTTCCGTGTTCCGAAAGTTTTGGACTAGATGCTGGATGCTAGCTGCTAGATACTAGACTCTAGACTGTATCGTTTCGTAAACACCGAGTATTAGAAATTAGAAATTAATTAATCAGCAAATTATTCAATGACTTCTCTTTGGTTTTGGAAAAAATGGCCAATCACTTATCAACGTGCCTGGTACTTTGTTGCCGCAATTTTTGTGTTGTCGATAGTTTTCTTGTGGTCGTCATACTTTACCGGAGTGGATGCGGTGATCAATTGGGACACGGTCGATAATCAAAACATTGTTGAATCAACTGTCCACACCTTTTCGGTGGGTCCGTTTGAATTGAATGTTCCCGGAGATAATTATCTGCTCTCACAATATTATAACGGAAGTAAAATTATTCCCAACCTGTTTGCATCCTATTTATTCCTGACCGTCATCATGCTGTGTGCGATTATTTTGTTAACCGTGTTCAGCACACTGGAGCGGTTCTGGTATTTTGTTGCCATGGCGTTGTTCATACTTTTCGTTGTCAGCTTACGTCTCGAAGTGCTGAATATTTTGGGCTGGCGAAATCAAATTCCTACCATTGCTACATTAGTACTATTTGGTGGAATGAGTTTTTTCTTTAACCGGATCAAACCAGAAACTTCGTTGATCATTCGGTTCTTCTCCTTTGTTGCTATCGCTTCGGTGCTGGCAGTGGTGATCACATTCTTTTCCGGTGTTGAATTCCCGATGCTCCACCTGGCCGTGACTGCGTACACTCCGGGATTGGTCATCACCGTACTTTTCATTTTCACCATCGCGCATGAAATAATTGCCTCCTTCGTTTTTCTTGCCAGCCAGGGAAATTCAAAAAGCTTTTTACACCTATTTATTATTACGTCTATCTACCTGGTCAATGTGTTCATTACCTACATGCATGAAGCCGGGTTGATCGATTGGAATTTCATTTACCTCAACATCTATTTGGTGTTAACCATTGCTGCGATCCTCGGCATCTGGGGTTTTAAAAACCGTCAGCCACTCTACCAAAATATTTTTTCGTTTGATCCTTTTGGCGGCTACATGATTGTGGCCTTCGGTACCATCTGCTTTATCACCATCGGTTATCTGATCGCCAATGGAAATGATCCTGCACTGCGCGTTGTGCGCGATGCCGTTGTCTTTTCTCAATTTGGATATGGATTGATATTCTTTATCTATATCGTTTCCAACTTCACAGGATTGTTGGGACAAAACCTGAATGTGCACAAAGTGTTGTACCGCCCCACCCGCATGCCTTATTTTACATTCCGCTTTGCTGGTTTAATTGCGGTACTGGCCTTTGTTTTTTATTCCAACTGGAAAGAATATGTGTACCATAGTTTCTCCGGTTTCTACAACAACATTGGCGACCTCTATACCTTACTTGATAAAAAAGGAATTGCAGAAGCCTATTACGAACAGGGAAGAAGTTACGGTTTTCAAAACCACCGCTCCAATTATACCCTTGGGAAAATCAAGACCATAAAAAATGATCTCGAAAGGGCGCAATACAATTACGGACTAGCCAACGGCAAGCAACCAACACCCTACTCCATCGCCAATGAAGCCAATCTATTTTTATGGCGGAAAGATGTGTTCAAAGCAAAAGCAATCGACCAGGAAGGTATACACTTGTTTCCCGACAACGGAGAGTTGTATACCAACCTTGGTTTTATCTATGGAAAACTACACAACCTGGATTCTGCTGTAGCCGCTCTAAGCGAAGCGCGAAAATATGCTGCCACTAAAAATATTGCAGAAGCAAATTTCTTTGCGCTGATGGCAAACGAACTGATTCCCGTCAATGCAGATTCGATTCTTCAAAACTTTGGTTCTACTTCAAACGCTACCATCAGCAATGCCATGGCGCTTGCTACCGTCTTTGACCAAAATTTTTCCAATACACCGGACTTTACTGAAGTTAAAAAACTAGACCTTCCAACCGCAACATTGCTCAACAACTACATTGTACGCAATACAAAAACTGTTGACAGCACTTTCATCGCCAACACCGAAAAAATAATCGAGGACAGCATTAACCTCGATTACAAAGAAGCACTCAAGGCACCGCTTGCCGCTGCCTATTATCACAAAGGAAATGTGACCAAAGCACTTTCCATTTTGGCAGAGATGGCAGCCTTTAGCCATTCGTATACCGGCAAGTTCAATTACATCATGGGTCTGTGGTCGCTGGAGCAAGGCAACGCAGAATTGGCGGCCAGCTATTTTGATTATGCTATTGAATACGGTTTTACGAATGCCAAACTCTACAAAGCCATCGCGCTAAGTGAAGCACACCTTATGAACGATGCGTTGATTGCGTGGGACACCGTAGCACAAAGTAAAGACGCCAATCAGGTAGAGATCGCCAACCGCATGAAACGCATCTTGACTGCAAGCAACATGGTTGGATTTAATGACTCAGAAAAGTACCAATACTGCCGTTACAAATTAGGGGTTCGTGATTCCATTCAATTGAAAAATATTCTGGCAGGAATAGAAAATACAAACTACAAAGCAAAAGCACTACTCGACAAAACTCAACGAGCTTTTGACTTAGGCGAAACAACATTGGCCATTCAATATTTCAACCAAATCAGCGGATTGGAATTGACAAATGAAAAACTTTACAAAGACATTCAGTACATGGAACTGCGCATGCTGGCTTCCCGAAAAGAAGTGCGCGCGCTGGCCAATCAAATCAATGAAGGCGTTGACTTTGATCAAGCACATTTTCTGGATAAAACGTTGTACACTGCCCTGCTCAACGTGATGAGTGGTGACACGTTGAATGCCGCCAAGAACTTTGAGATTGTAGGCACCTACAACCCGTACTATGTAGAAGGGTTGATCGCTGCTGCCGAATATTTTCGCGAACATTCCCCCGACCGGTTAAAAGCCTATTCCCTATTGGCCGATGCCATCCAGATCAACAACAGCTCGGTGAAGTTGTTGAAAGCCTATGCCACCGAAGCCATCCGTATTGGGTTTGATGAATATGCGATTGGTGCACTGCAGCGGGTGGAGGAGATTGAGAGCAGGCGATAGTCACTATACGCGAAAGCATATAATTCACTTCTTTTTTATTCAATTATATCTAATTACATATAATTTACTATATTCGTATAGGATTATATCTAAAAGCATATAATGAAGCAATTGGCCGCATTTGTAAGAGAGCGTAGAAAAGAAGTTAATCTAACCCAGGAAGAATTTGCTGAGCGCGCGGGTGTTGCACTTACCGTAGTGCGCAAAATCGAGCAGGGTAAAACAAACCTGAATGTAGATAAAGTAAACCTGGTCCTTCGCATGTTCGGTCATGAACTTGCGCCTGTAAGCAGTAAAGACCTGAGCGAATGAGACAAGGAAAAGTATATTACAAAAATCATTTCGCGGGTATCATTTCCGAAACGAATGAAGGTGAGTATGTCTTTCAGTACACTGCGCAATATGTGAAAGACTATCCTAACGCCTTCATCACGTTCACCATGCCGGTAACCCATACACCGTACTCCGACAAAAAGCTCTTTTCGTTTTTCGAAGGATTGATCCCGGAAGGATGGCTGCTCGACATCGCTTCCACTAATTGGAAAATAAATAAGAGCGATCGCATGGGATTATTGCTGGCCTGTTGTCAGAATTGCATTGGAGCAGTGCATGTGGAACCTATTCCGGAAGACGATGAAGAATAGATGCTTGTATTGCTATGAACCGATAGCGGCCGGGAATGACTTTCACGAAAAATGTGCGACCGCATTCTTTGGCACTACAACAGCACCGCTATTGGAATATTCCCTCGATCAGATGGATACGCTTGCAAAAAAAGTTGTGGAGCGGAGCATTGCTGTGCCTGGTGTTCAGGCCAAATTATCAATGACGCTCGTGAAATCAACAACGGAGAAATCCGACAGGCTTACCATTGTTGGTGCATTGGGTGGACTGTATATTTTCAAGCCACCTTCCGACCGCTTTCCGGAAATGCCACAAAATGAACATCTGACGATGCGGATGGCAGAAGCATATGGTATTCGTGTGGTGCCTTCTTCTTTGATCCGGCTCGCCTCCGGTGAACTGGCTTACATCACAAAACGCATTGACCGAACTGAAGCCGGTGAAAAAATTCACATGCTCGATATGCTTCAGATCACGGAAGCATTTGATAAGTATAAAAGTTCGATGGAAAAAGTTGGGAAAGCACTGGATAGCTATTCCAACAATACCGTATTGGACAAGCTCTTCTATTTTGAACTGGCGGTGTTCTCATTCCTTACCGGCAACAATGATATGCACCTAAAAAACTTCTCGATGATCGAAAGCACTTCGAGCTGGGTGTTGTCGCCTGTGTATGATTTATTGAATGTCTCTATCGTAAACCCGGAGGATGCGGAGGAACTTGCACTTTCGTTGGCAGGTAAAAAAAGGAAGCTGACCCGTGACAACTTTATACAATTCGGAAAAGGATTAGGGTTGACCGATAAACAAATTGAAGGCGTGCTCAAGCGAATGAAAAAAAACAACCCAAAAGCCAAGGACTGGATAGGCCGGTCTTTCTTTTCGGAGGAAATGAAAACTTCGTACCATCAGTTGATGGACAATCGGTATAAGCAACTGGGATTGTAACGTCTTAAAAACAAATGGTTTTGGTGATTTCATTTGGTTTTCGAAAACAAGAGATAATTTTTGTTGTATATTTTCAAAACTTGGTAGATTAGTGGTAAATAATAGGATATATAAATCAACCAAGTACTAGAGATCTTGAGTTGTTAGAAATAATTTATTTATGAGTTTAAAACAGAGAAAACTATTTGCATCTCGTGAATTTGATTTTAAAGAAGATGGATTATTTGTAAAAGAAAAGAACCTTACAAATAGCAGTGAAACGGTTATCTCTTATGAAGATATTGCAATTAACAACCTTCGTAGAAGAAGCAAGACAGATAATTTAATTGTTGTCGTGACAGTTCTTTTTGGATTACTTTTTATTGGTTCTTTTCTCTCCAAAATTTTCGGAGGAGAAGCGGATTGGAGCGTAATTATTATGGCTTTAATTTTTACATTATTTGGTAGCTTAATCACATTTATTAACAATAAACAAGAGGTCATAATCCCCCTCTATTCTTCTGGAGGTTTTATCTTATTTGAAAGAATTCCAACTAAGGGTGAAGTTGATAAATTCATAGCTGAACTTATGCTAAGAATCAACACTTATCTGAAGGAAAAATATGCAAAGATAGATCACGATTTACCTATTGAAGGTCAACTGAATAATTTAATATACCTACGAGAGAGAAAAGTAATTGGAGATGATGAATTTTCTCGGTTAAAAGAAACTCTTCTAAAGAGAAAAAATCAGTCAGAAATTGGGTTCAGATAATAAGGAATTTGATATAATCAGCAACGAGAAGACAGAGCAATTTAAGATTGAACGAATGTAATTATTGTTTGAAAAAATCTTTTCCATCAGGATTTATTAATTAATTTTATACCCACCGTGTTGGCCAAAACAATGAGCGTATGAAAATCACAAAAAGAGAAATCAGAATTTTTATAGTAGGAATACTTTCAGGCTTGCTCATTTCATTTCTCCTCGACTTCAAGCAAAATGTTAACGACTTTAAAGAAGGGTTTAAAGCTGGATGGGAGGACGCTGGGAAGTAGAATAAACGGCACCATGACTTTCTTTTTTTAGAAGAGTCAGTTCAATCCTGGTTTTTTTAATTTTATCCACTTCGTTGAAAACAATATGAGAACTCTCGTTAAATGTATAACCATTCTTTTTGTGGTACTAACTTGTACTACAGTTTATTCCCAACAATTCACACCTGTTAGTGAGATTCCCGAAGGAAAAGCTTTAGTGTATATTTATCGGCCAGGAAGCATGGTAGGAGCTTTGATACACTATTCCGTCAATGCCAATGATAAAAAAGTGAGTGAATTCCACTTGCGGAACAATACGTACTTGGTATTTATTGCAGAGCCTGACACCTACAGATTCTGGGCGCGAGTGGCGGATAGCAAACGAGAAGTTAATTTAGTGGTGGAACCTGGTAAAACATATTATGTTCGTGGCAATTGTTGTGATTTTACCATACCTGAGTTGGAGAAAGCCACAAAAGAAATTGTAAGATGTAAACTATCGAAAAGTTAGTTTTCTGCTTTGCCGAACTTACTTCTTCTTTGATTTCTTCCCCCCTTTTTTCGCCTTCTTCTTCGAAGCCTTCTTTCCCGCCTTCTTCTTTTTCTTCGCTTTCTCTTTCTGCTTTTCCTGCTCCAGCTTCCAGTTGTCGCGCATTACCTGCCAGTATTCTTTGCCGTAGGAAACAAAGACTTCAGATTTCGCGGGGATATCTTTCTTGGCATCGATGAAGCAACGCTTGCCTTCCACCACGTACTCGGCATTGTTCTTCAGGCCTTTTACTTTCACATACCCGGAAGCATCATTCGCATAGCGGCCAAACGTTTTGATGTTTTTCAACGCATCGATCACGGTCTTGTTGTTGATGAAGAAGATATAACCGTTCTCGCCTTCGTCTTCTTTCACATCTTTCCAATCGGTCTTGCGGCCTTTGTATTCGCAAATGCGGGCTCCTTTTTCAATGGCTACTTTAGTGAACAAGCCCTTGCCTGCATTGGGTAACTTCGACTTCTTGGTGTAGAGATGCTTTTCGAGGAATGCCATTCGTTTCTTAAATTTAAAAGTGCGCAAGATAGGCATGTAAACTTGAAATCAAAAAAGACACAATGCATCCGGTGTGGATTTACCCCGCAAACGCGTAACTTGCTGTAGCGAATACATGAACTATGGCAACACTTCTTCCCGCTACTGAACTCTCAAAGTATATTGGTCAACCGGATGTGCTCATCTTTGATGCAAGCGGTGGACCGGAAGCCTACAAAAAGTATCGTGTCCAGCATGTGCCCGGAGCAGTTTTCGTTGATTTGGAAACAGAGCTTTCGTTAAAAAAAGAATCTGCTGCACACGGAGGCCGTCATCCCCTCCCCGATCCGCTTACGTTTGGAATAACCCTCGGCAAACTCGGAATCAAAAAAAATACACACGTCATCATTTACGATGATAAGGCTGGTGCCAATGCGGCTGCACGGTTTTGGTGGATGTTGAAAGCCGCTGGCCACGAAAAAGTAAATGTTGTTGATGGCGGACTCAAAGCGATAGTTGCAGCCGGTATTGAACTTTCGAATCAGGCAGTAGAACGAAATCCTGTTGAA
>JBGTGG010000430.1:0-6847 GCA_041746855.1 Cyclobacteriaceae bacterium
GCTGAAAATCCCTTGTCCGTAAACTCTTCATTAGAGTAATACCCCTTCTTTCCATCTGCAGTGATGAACAATGAAAACTGATCTAGGTGATTGTTAATAGGCCGCCCAACATTTACCGGTTGTGTCCAATTTTCTTCATCATTCTTTTCTGAATAAAAGATATCATATCCCCCAAAACCTGTTAACCCATTTGATGCGAAATATAGTACCTGATTGTTCACGTGAATGAACGGAGAAATTTCATCGTACTGGCTGTTAATTGATCGTCCCAGGTTTGTTGCTTTGGTCCATTTATCCTCTTCATCAAGATGACTAACCCAAATATCCCTTCGGCCCAAACCACCTCTTCGGTCAGATACAAAATATAAAGTACGCCCGTCTGCTGAGAGAGAGGGTTGCGATTCCCATTCACTGGAATTAATCATCGATCCCAAATTTTTTGGTTTCGACCATTCATCACCCGTTCGTACACTCTCATACAAATCACAACTTCCAAAACCTTGTCGACCTTCACACGAGGTGAAAATCAATTTTCTTCCATCCGCAGAAATTGTACACGTTCCCTCGTTAAGAATCGAATTAATATTAGGAGATAATGATTCTGGTTTTCCAAACTTCCCATCCTTGCCTTTTTTACTTACTACTAAATCTTCATCATCACTCGCGCCATTTCCATTTCGTTTTGTAAAAATCAATAGCTGTTGATCCGCGGTCAGTACTGGAAAATACTGCATGGCAAAAGCATTCACCGTATCGCTTAATGAACGGAGATTGTAAGCCGCTTTCTCTTCGCTATTTTTAATTGCAAAGTCTGCGGTATTGTATAACATTTTGGCGTGGTCAATTTTCCTAACGTTTTGCGTTTCCGAATTTAGAAATTTTAAAAGTGTGTCTTTTCCTTTTTGATATTCTCCAATCAACAAATACGATTCACCTAAATCATACCAAATCACTTTTTGCTTGCGTACATCTTCCGTGAGCGCGAGTCCCGCTTCAAAATTGTTGATAGCTTTTGGATACTCCCGTGTACTCATGTACACCAATCCCAAACGGTAGTAGGCTTCCACAAAATTCTTATCCTTCGAAAGTGCTTCATCCAAAAGCTTAATGGCCTGATCGTATTGGCCACGCACCCTGAAGTTGTCTGCTTCCGTATAGTACTCAATTGCCTTTTTCGATTTCGTACTCAATGTTGTTTGCGAAAACCCGGCAAAAACAACGCAAAATATAAGTGGAAAAAATAAACACCTCATTCCTAAAGTTATGAAACAATATTAGATACATCAATTTCCGGGCCTGCAAATCCCAACATCGCATTAATCAATTTAAAGGAATCAAAGCTCTTGATATCCTCAACGAATATATCCTCCTCCTCAATATCATTCCATTCCAATAAATTCTGTCGCATCGTGCCTTTTAATAATGCCGACCAGGGGGTATACCAACTATTCTTCCGTCTAAATACAATGTTGGAATAAGATGAGTCTGTAATGCGCCCCTCTTTTACTATTAAAATATCATCACACGTGCTGCGTTGCATGAATAGGCGATCAATCTGCTTCCGGTCTACAAATTTGTGTTCGTAATCAATGTCATCGTCTTCCACTAATTTCAAGTATTGGATAGATTTTGGAACATAGGGAATAAACTCAACATCCTTCGATTGATCATCATAGGTGATCCTGCATTTAAAAAGACCACTAGCGGGCTTTTCCAATTGCGACATAAACTCCTCAAGATTAAACCATTGATTTTCCCCGAATAAAACCCTCAACGAATTATTCATCCGCTGCTCGTGATAAAAAAGATTTTGGTATTCTCCGTTCAATAATTTTATAGATTCAAGCAATAGGGACATACACTTTGTCTATAATTTCCTGGTACTCTTGTTTTGCATCACTTTGTGTGGTAATACCACCACCACTTCGATAAAAAAATTTGTCTCCATTTTTCTCAATGTACCGAATCATTACACCACTATCAACTTGTTGGCCATCGAAATATCCAAACACCCCGGTATAATATCCACGCTTTTCCTTCTCCGCTGCAGAAATTATTGAAAGGGTTTTGTTTTTAGGTGCTCCACTCACCGAACCGCCAGGAAGCAAGGAAATCAAAATATCACCAATTCGGTTTTGCCAATTCTGATCAAGGTCTCCTACAATTTCGGAACTTACTTGTAATAAACTTTTTTTGTTTGTCTTGATCTCATCAAGATAGCGGAATCTATTCAACCGCACATTCTTGGCTACTACACTTAAATCATTTCGAATCAAGTCAACAATGGTAACATGCTCCGCCATTTCCTTTTGATTGTTCAAAATCACTTCCTGTGCGTTAGGAATTGAGGCGTCAATTGTGCCCTTCATTGGATAAGAATAAATTTTACCATCTTGGATTTTTACAAAACCCTCCGGTGAGAAAACAATAAACTCATTTTTATAAAAAAGCTTATAGCGTGCAGCACTTCTCTTGTAAATCTCTAAAAGGGAATTACTTAATTCAACAGGCGTGGCGATGGTTAGATTCGTCAAATATGAATCACCATATGTAAGGTGAGTGTAAACCAAATCAAATTTTGATTTATATTCCTGAAATGAAATAGGTTTGGTTTGCAAGGAGATGGATTCAGTATCTATCTCAGTTTTAAGATTGGTGAATCCCTTTACATCAAATAGAATATCATTCGTATCAATGTCTTGAAGTTTACAAACCAACGGTTTCTCCAATTCAAAATCGATTATAAATAAAAAAGGGACGCGTTCCCGTCCCCAACCGTTTAACTGCTCTTTAAACTCATCAATACGCATAGGATTAGCGAACATTCATGTACTTATGAATCTGCAAGGAAATTTTCCAATGAGGATTCGTCTTGATATAATCTGTAATTTTTTGCACCATTTCCTTCTCACGCGACCATTCCGGCTGCAAGAATAATTCACAGTCCGTATTAACCATTGCTGCATGCTTCTCGGCCCACTCAAAATCACTTTGATTGTAGATTACCACCTTCAATTCATTAGCGGCTTCATAAATAGAAGAATGTGGTGCTTTAAACTTTTTGGGAGAAAAACAAACCCAGTCCCAATCACCTGTTAAAGGATATACCCCCGAAGTTTCTAAATGGGTACGGAAATTCTCAGTCTTTAACCGCTTTGTCAAATGAGTTAAGTCGTACATTACTGGTTCTCCTCCTGTAACGATTACCATTTCGGTGGTACTGGTTTTTATCTTTGCAATAATCTCTTCTACTGTTGTGACCGGATGAATTCCTGCATCCCATGACTCTTTTACATCGCACCAAACACACCCCACATCACAACCACCGAGTCTTACAAAGTAAGCCGCATGACCCTGATAATGCCCCTCACCCTGAATGGAATAAAAATCTTCCATCAGTGGAAACACATCAACAATAGGGTTTTCTTTTGTGATCACAGAAACCTGGACTCGGCCACTTTAAGTGTATTCAACAATAAAGAAGTTATCGTCATGGGGCCTACACCTCCCGGAACTGGTGTGATGAATGAACATTTCGGAGCAACATTTTTAAAATCAACATCCCCTTTTAACGTCCAACCACGTGCATTCGAATTATCCTCTACGCGTGTGGTTCCCACATCAATTACTACTGCTCCTTCTTTCACCATATCGGCCGTAACCAAATCAGGTTTCCCAACAGCAACAATCAGAATATCACCCTGTCGGGTAATGCTCGGTAAGTCTTTGCTGTATTTATGACACACCGTAACTGTAGCACGACCGTGTTCCGCCAGCATCATACTTAAAGGCGCACCCACCAATCGGCTTGCCCCCACCACTACGCAATGCTTTCCTTCTGTTTCAATATCATAACGTCTTAACAGTTCCAACACACCAAAGGGAGTGGCCGGCAAAATCAACGGATGATCCGAAACGATACTTCCAAAATTCTCATTGGTAAACCCGTCTACATCTTTATCCGGACGAATATTTTCGGTAACGGTATTGACAGAAATATGCGGAGGCAGTGGAAGCTGAACGATGAAGCCATCCACATCATCATCGTTGTTGATTTGTTCGATGTGCTTTAAAAGTCTTTCCTCAGTGATTGTTTCTGCAAAGCGCATCAAACTATAATGAAACCCAACTTCCTTACACGCTTTTACTTTACCATCCACATAGGTTGTGCTGGCTCCATCATCCCCGATCAGGATAATCACCAGATGTGGAATTTTGTTGTGTTTACTTTTAAGTTCCTCAACTCGTTCCGCAATTTCAGATTTTATTTGAGCCGCAATCTTTCGGCCGTCAATCAGGGTATAGTTTTTTGTCTCTACCATGGGTCGGGAGTTAATTAATTTTCAATACGGCCATAAATGCCTCTTGCGGGATTTCAACATTCCCTACCTGACGCATTCGCTTTTTACCTTTCTTTTGTTTTTCTAAAAGTTTGCGCTTACGTGAAATATCACCACCGTAACATTTTGCAAGTACGTTCTTACGCATTGCCTTCACGGTTTCACGCGCAATAATTTTTTGTCCGATGGAAGCCTGAATCGCAATCTCAAACATTTGCCGTGGAATGAGTTCGCGTAATTTCTCACACAATTTCTTTCCCCAATCATACGACTTAGCACGGTGCACAATCGCAGACAATGCATCTACTTTTTCACCATTCAACATCACATCCAACTTCACCATGTCGGATTCACGAAATCCAATCAGATGATAATCCAAAGAAGCATATCCTCTTGAAACTGTTTTCAACTTATCAAAGAAGTCGAATACAATTTCGGATAATGGCATTTCAAAAGAAAGCTCTACACGATCAGAAGTCAGGTAATTTTGATTCTTAATGATGGCACGTTTATCAATACATAAACTAAGAACAGCACCGATGTATTCAGATTTTGTAATAATCTGCGCCATGATATAAGGCTCCTGAATGTGGTTCATCATATTTGGCTCTGGCATTTCAGATGGAGCATTAATGGTGATCTCCTTGCCATTGGTCATCTCAGCTTTAAACTGCACTGACGGAACCGTTGTGATCACCGTCATACCGAATTCACGCTCAAGACGTTCCTGTATGATTTCCATGTGCAACATCCCAAGGAATCCACAGCGAAAGCCAAAACCCAAAGCAGCTGAAGATTCCGGTTCCCAAACCAACGATGCATCGTTGAGCTGAAGCTTTTCCATAGATGCACGTAACTCTTCAAACTCACTGGTTTCAACCGGATAGATCCCCGCGAAAACCATTGGTTTTACGTTTTCAAAACCCTGAATGGCTAACCCTGGGCGTTTAGCATGCGTGATTGTATCCCCGACCTTTACTTCTTTCGCTTCCTTTATTCCCGAAATCAAATAGCCAACATTCCCTGCTCTAATTTCTTTCTGTGGTTGTTTTAATAATTTTAAAACACCAATTTCATCCGCACCATAGGTGCTTTTTGTATTCACAAATTTCACTTCATCATGTTGGCGCATGGTGCCATTAAAAACACGATAGTAGACCTCAACCCCTCTGAAGGAATTAAAAACCGAATCAAAAATCATGGCCTGGAGCGGTGCGTCCGGATCACCTACAGGCGCCTTAATCCGATTGACGACCGCAGTCAGTATTTCTTCTATCCCACGACCTTCTTTTGCACTCGCATGAATAACATCTTCGCGTTTGCAGCCAATAAGTTCTACAATTTGGTCGGTCACTTCTTCCGGCATGGCGCTGGGCAAGTCGATTTTATTGAGCACAGGGATAATTTCCAGATCATGCTCCAACGCCAGGTACAGGTTGGAAATCGTCTGGGCTTCGATGCCCTGGGCAGCATCCACGATTAAAAGGGCACCCTCACAAGCCGCTATCGAGCGGGAAACTTCGTAGGAGAAATCGACATGGCCGGGGGTATCGATCAGGTTTAGGATATAATCCTTGCCTTGATGCTTATAATTCATTTGAATGGCGTGGGATTTGATCGTAATACCTTTTTCACGTTCAAGATCCATGCTATCAAGTACTTGCGCCTGCATTTGACGGTCTGTTAGTGTACCGGTGAACTCCAGAAGCCGATCGGCTAATGTACTTTTCCCATGATCAATATGGGCGATTATGCAAAAATTGCGGATGTTTTCCATTCCCCTGTTCCCTGAAATTTTTAGAACTGCAAAAGTAGCCTAAAATCTTGGTAGAACGAAAAAAAGAAACCCTCCTCCGCTTTAAGGATAAGGGTTTTTATAGTGTGAATGAGAAATCGGTTAGTCAATAAATACACCAAGCTTGCCATTAAAATCGACTTTGCATGTCATTGGTTGGCCGGCATATTCATTATTTGTAAAGCTCTCATTGGTTTGCACATTGATGGTGAAGCTTACCTGTCCCGTTTCGGTATTGATAGAATTTAATACAAAATCAAACTCGACATTGGTTTGTCCTTCATAAAAATTGGGATTGATCCAACGGAAATATTTGTCGTACCACTGCATACGCATTCCGGCATCATCAATCTCACCTGTATTAGAATCGTATTCAAAGTACACCTCCAAACCTTCATTAAAATTTATATCAAGACCCCGAAAAACATAGATGTAATAGAACCCATCACCACCATCTACCATGTAATTCCCGTTTGCATCTGATACTTTAAACAGGAAAGCAGCATTTTTTACAATAGGCTCACTTTCAGTAGTAGTCGTAGAGAAATTCATAACAAGAGGCTCATTGGACCCTATTGCCTTTTCAAGTTCAGCCAATTGTTTTTCAAGGTCTTCCAAATCACCTTTTAAACAAGAGGACATCACGAACATTAGTGGTAGAATTAGGAAGAGGATTGGATTGGGTTTTAGGGACATAATTCTGGATTGTTAA
>JBGTGG010000431.1:0-25650 GCA_041746855.1 Cyclobacteriaceae bacterium
ATCATCATGGAGTAACGATAGATGCAAACCTTGGGCCTTCACCTTTTAAAGCAGGTATCGCTGATGACTACTTTTCTACACGCTGGTTTATTACTCGGTATCAGGAACTTTCCGGAGAAACGGTACAGGATGTAAAAGCACTTTCGATATTATTCCCCACCGATAAAAGAGTACAAGCATTGTTTTTGGAATTTGTGAAAAATTTGACTGAATTTTTAAACGGTTTCGTACGAAGGGAAAACCCAGCGGTGATTGTCATGGGCGGAAACATTGCCCAATGCGCTGATTTATTTCTTGAAGACCTTGAAGCGAATCTTAAGGTGGCTGGAATCACAACACCCATTTTGCAAGCAAAGTTGGGTGAAGACGCAGCGATACTCGGAGCTGCCAGTTTGTTTAATGTTTGATGCTGATTTGAGGTTCAGAATAAAATTTAAAACTATGGTGAAGAATTAGGAGAACTTTGCCTGTGTATTGAACATGGTTTAGCTTAGCTGGAAATTATTTTGATTAAAAACTGAATAAAATTTTCTATTTGATAATTTCCGAAAAATTATTGATTTCAGTAATTTGCACAAAGTTGATTTAGGAAGGGAAAGAGTGGTGAGTGATTCGGTGAGTGCTTAAATAGTGGTTGTTCTAAAGAGGTGTATTCTAACAAGTTGCACTTCATTAACATAGTCCCGTTGGGACTACTGAAACGCCTTTTTACAATTTTAAACCCACATTCCAGGAATGGAAGTGGGTTTTTTTATTGGGTTGCTTCCAAACTGCATCCAAATTTTAAATGGAACTTTACGGATAATTTTTATCATTTTTAAAAGGGGATGCCCATTGGACGGTAAGTTCAGGCCGTGAAGGTCTTTTAGTTTACAATTGATGGTAAGTTGACTTTTAGCAAATGAGCTCATATTTTGAAACCTTAAAAAATTTTCTAGGCCAACCTTATCCTTTTTACTATTTCAAAGAGAGAGCCGTCCGTCTTTTTGTCGCAATCTTCGTTTTTAGTTTTTTGTTTTTATACTTTTTTGAGCCTTTCACTGTTCATAGACCCGAACATCGCATCGCCTATGTGTGGATTTGCTTGCTGCATGCAGGGCAGCCCACAATATTAGCACTGATCTACTTTTGGTTGCTCGAGAAGTTTACCAAAGATTATGAGGTATGGACAATCGGTAGAGAGTTTTTGCATGTAGGTATCCTGCTGTTACTGATTGGGATTGGTAGTTTCCTCATTCGGGATATCATCTATTTCAATCCCCACAACTGGTCGTGGAGGTATTTCTATGAAGAAATTCGAAATACTTTTTTAGTGGGATCGCTCATACTTGCTATTTTCGTTCCGCTCAATTATGTGCGCCTCTTAAGACAGCATGTCAAACAAGCTGAGAGTTTACCACCACAGCAAGTAGCCTTTCCCATCCAACTTGAGCCCGATCCTATTTCAATCAAAACACAAGTAAATAGTGATGATTTTGAACTGATTTCGAATGACCTGCTTTTTGCGCGTGCCGATGGTAATTATATGGAGTTGTTCGTGGAAACCAATGGAACGGTTCACAAGTTGATCAAGCGGATAAGCCTGAAAGAGTTGGAAGAACAACTTCGTCCGGTTCCTTATATTCTTAAAACCCATCGTGCTTATTTAGTTAATCTACGGAAAGTAAGAGGAACCAAGGGCAATGCCCAGGGATACCAACTAAAACTCATTGGTATGGAAGAGTATATTCCCGTTTCTCGTTCTATGATTGAGCAATTCAAGAAAAAGATGAGTGCCAATTAGGATTATCCTTGTCATTCGTCACAAAAGCATGCACCCTGCCCCAGGTGGTTTTACACTTTAAATTTTTCACTCCAGTTTTGGTGCAACAATTATTCATCAAAAAAATGAGGAGATACGATCTGGATTGGCTTCGCGTAATTGTGTTCAGCCTGTTGATATTTTACCATGTAGGCATGTTTTTCGTCCCATGGGATTTTCATATTAAAAACAATGTCGTTTACGAATGCATTACCTGGCCGATGCTGTTCCTAAACCAATGGCGGTTGCCCATACTGTTTGTAATTTCCGGAATGGGCACTTGGTATGCCCTGGGCAAGCGAAGTGGATTACAATTTTCATGGGAGCGGGTAAAACGGTTATTCTTACCACTGGTTTTTGGAATGCTCGTGATCGTGCCACCACAAGTATATATAGAGCGTGTAGTAAAAGGACAATTTAGCGGCAGCTATTTCGACTATTGGCCTGCCTTGGCTTTTGAAGGTGAATATCCGGTGGGCAATCTAAGTTGGCATCACTTGTGGTTTTTACCCTATCTGCTTTTCTATTCTTTGCTATTGGCTCCTCTGTTTATCTATCTGAAAAATAATCCGGACAACATTTATTTTCTAAAATTCAGGCGTTGGATTGGTGATTTCAGTCCTCAATTACTTTGGTTGATGCTCCCATTTTATTTTACCTACACCATAATGCGGGAGTTTTTTCCCGTGACACACAACTTTACCAACGACTGGTTCACCATGGTCAATTACTTGTTGTTCTTTTTCATGGGCTTTAGTTTGGCAGGTGTGGGAAAAGTATTTTGGATCAACGTGCAAACCCATAGACGAAAGCTGCTCATCGCGGGGGTGCTGTTTTTTACAATCTATATTGGGATGAACAAACTGATTGAACATACGGTGACTATGCACTTTATCCGCAACACCTTCAAAACAGCCAACCTGTGGATATGGATTTTGGTATGCATTGGCTATGCTGCACAGTATCTTAATAAGGAAAGCAAATTGTTACGCTATGCGAATGAATCGGTCTATCCTTTCTATATCCTGCACCAAACTGTGATGATGGTACTCTGCTTTTGCGTGATCGATTGGGAGTGGGGTTTTTGGCCCAAAGCCTCGCTCTTGATTGCGGGTACAGTGGGTATAAGTTGGTTGATCTATGAATTGCTCATCAGGCGCTGGAAAATAGTGAGGCCATTTTTTGGATTGAAGAACAAGTAGACAAACTATCCTGATATAACTAGAATGATCTATCCCATAATTTTAATCGCATTATTCCTGGGGCTACTGGCCGTAAGAAAATTAAAATATTTTAATCACTATTTTACAGACAGCTATTCGATACGACTCAACTGGTATCGGGAAGTAAGTATCGTTCTCCTTATCATCGCAATGGGTTATTTTGCTACTCAATTAGGTCAAAGAAAAGTCGAAGAGCATACCGCATTTGAAATCGGGAGTTTGGGTCAGCATCAAATTGATGAAATTAATTTCCTTGACAGACCCATTGCCGGAAGGTGGGATATTGAAGCCAAGTCGAATGGAAAAATTTTCAAGAACATTGCTATGTTCCTCATCCCGTTGCTGGTCATACTGTTGAAAGGATCGATTATCAGCAGAGTAAAACTACTTTTTATTTTTGCACAAGGCTATGCACTTTCAGAAATGATAACGGGTTTAGCGAAAGGGCTTGTTGATCGATATCGTCCTTTTGCTTACCGTAGTATGCAAGCAGTGGAAGAATTGAGCGACAAGGCAAAAGAAAAATTCATGGAAGATATTTTTGAAGCCGATATTAAGAATTCATTTTTCTCAGGAGACGCCAGTATAACAGCCTATTCCATTATTTTCTTTGCCATAGCCTTCTCTTATCTCTATCAAAATAGCAAATGGAAAATTCCTGTGTGGATAATTGCCTCGGTTTGTGTTGTGTTGGGTTGTTATTTCCGAACCATGTCAGGAAAGCATTTTCCTTCAGATGTTATTATTGGTGGAATGGAAGGTGGCCTGGTGGCATTGGTGATTTGGAAAATTCACGTAAATACGCAGTAATTCTCACCCATGCTTTTATCAAGCGGAAAGCATCGCCAACGCACGTTGCCTACCGACCTTACCTTTGCATAGCTAAGTCGGGGATATTATCGTATTCGTATCAGAAATTTATTTATGAATAGTATACTTCCTTCAAAAAAGGTAAATTCAAAGACGAATTGTAGTAGAAAAATAGTTTGCTAAGAATTTGAGATCGAAATCCTACCTATGTTTATACGATTCTTTTATTTTCTCATTCTTTCTTCCTTTTTGATTACTGCTTGCACTAAATCTAAACGTGAATACACATCGTGGGAAGTATACAACGGTGGCAACGATGCAATCAAGTACTCATCCTTGACGCAAATTGATACAGCTAATGTTAGTCAATTGGAAGTTGCATGGAGCTATCACACGGGTGATGCCGATAGCAGCGGATCACAGATTCAATGTAACCCGATCATAATAGCAGGCGTGCTATATGGTGTTGGTCCCCAAATGAAATTGTTTGCCATTGATGCCGCAAGTGGAAAGGAAAAATGGGTGTTTGATCCGAACGCAAAATCTAAAACCAACCTGAACACAGTAGCACTGCATATTTTGATCAACAGCAGGGGTGTTGCCTACTGGACGGATGGAAAAGAAGACAAGCGGATATTTTTTACAGCGGGTGCTCATACCTATGCGGTTGATGCAACTACCGGAATTCCCATTCCTTCATTTGGTAAAAATGGAGCTATTGATTTACACGATGGATTAGGTCGGGATGTAAGTGATTTGTTTGTGGTGAATACATCTCCTGGAATTGTCTATAATGATTTAATCATCCTGGGCACCCGGGTAGATGAAGGACTTCCATCAGCACCGGGGCATATACGCGCATACGATGTACGAACAGGAAAATTAGTATGGATATTTCATACGATCCCTCAACCCGGTGAACCCGGGTATGAAACATGGGAAGATAAAGATGCCTGGAAATATATTGGCGGAGCAAATGCATGGAGCGGATTTTCGTTGGACAAGGAACGTGGGATTGTCTTTGCACCTACCGGATCTGCCGCGTACGACTTTTACGGAGGCAATCGAAAAGGTACAAACCTATATGCCAACTGCTTGTTAGCGTTGGACGCAGCAACCGGAAAACTAATTTGGCATTTTCAGTTTGTCCATCATGATCTGTGGGACAAAGATTCACCAGCACCCCCAGCGTTGATTACCATTCAGAAGAATGGGCAGAAAATCGATGCGGTTGCACAAACAACAAAAAATGGAATGGTCTACGTCTTCGAACGGGAGACGGGTAAACCGGTATTTGAAATTGAAGAAGTTCCTGTTGATACCGTAACTGATCTTGAAGGAGAAAAAATTTGGCCTACCCAACCGATCCCCAAAAAACCATTACCCTTCGCACGGCAACACCTGGAAGATGATGATATCAATCCGTATTTAGCGGACAGTGTAAAAACCCGATTGACCAATGATTTGAAACGCTACAGACATGACCACATGTACACGCCACCTGGAAAAATCCCCTCGCTCGTTTTTCCGGGCTACGATGGGGGAGGTGAATGGGGTGGTGCAGCTTTCGACCCGATAACGGAAATTCTATATGTCAATGCCAACGAAATGGCCTGGATTATGGAGATGCGTGAAAACAAATTGGAGCAACCCGGTAAAGAGTCATGGTTGCAGGCGGGTGAGCGTTTGTATACCCAACATTGTGCAACATGTCACGGAGCCAATAGAAAAGGAACGGGTAATAATCCAACATTACTCAATATCCAAACAACGTATACGAAAGCGGATTTCTTACTCCTTGTTAAAAGTGGACGTAGAATGATGCCGGCTCTTAATCATATCGGTGAAAATGAAATAAACGCGATTGCTGCTTTTGTACTCGATCTGAAAGCAGATCAAAAAAGAGAATTTGCAAACCAACATCTTAAAATCGATAGCGTGAATTTCATCCGCTACAAAATGGATGGATATAAAAAATTTTTAAGCCCGGATGGGTATCCAGCCATAAGTCCACCATGGGGAACGTTGAATGCGATCAATTTAAACTCAGGGGAGTTTGTCTGGAAAACTCCATTGGGTGAATACGAAGAATTAACAGCAAAAGGAATAGCACCTACCGGAACGGAAAATTATGGCGGCCCCGTGGTAACGGCTGGTGGACTTGTATTCATCGCTGCTTCACGTGATGGAAAGTTGCGCGCGTTCAATAAAGCGAATGGAAAATTGATATGGGAGTATGCACTGCCGGCCCCTGCCTTTGCGACACCTGCAGTTTATGAATTAAACGGTAAACAGTATATCGTGATAGCGTGTGGTGGTGGTAAACTCAACACGAAATCCGGAGATGCGTATGTTGCATTTGCATTACCGGAGTAGCACGATACTGGATGCTGGATACTGGATACTGGATGCTGGATACTGGATGCTAGATGCTAGATACTGGATGCTGACATTGGATACTAGATACTGGATGCTAGCGACCAGTGTCCAGAGACTAGTATCCAGAAACCAGAATCCAACCTGTAACATGCAACCCTTTAAAACCTGCAACCACGTAACAAAAAATATAAAGTGCTTTCCTTTTCAAGTCAATTACCCTACTTTTAAACTGCGCATCCCACTACTCTTTGATTAAGAGGAAGAGATGGGCTTTTTTGTTAGGGAAATGGAATTTGTAGGACTACCGAAAAATCTACAGATCGAGCTGTTATTAAATTTTTAAGGTCACAATTTGGCACCTTAGAAAGTAAATAAATACACAATGAAGGAATTAACTGTACTCTCCACACCAGATTTCATTGCCACTAAAATCCTCCTTCTTAGGGATGAAAAAGTACTGCTTGATGCTGATCTTGCTTTACTGTATGGAGTTGAAACTAAGAGGCTAAAAGAAGCAGTGAAACGAAATATTGCTCGATTCCCGGATGATTTCATGTTTCAGTTGACTAAAGATGAGTGGCAAAACTTGAGGTCGCAAATTGCGTCCTCAAGTTGGGGCGGCACCCGATACCCACCCTTTGCGTTCACAGAACAAGGTGTTGCCATGCTCTCCGGCATTCTCAACAGTAGGCGCGCAATAGAAACAAACATCGCCATTATGAGAACGTTTGTCGCATTGCGAAAACTAATGCTTTCAAATACAGAACTAGCCACAAAAATTAGGCGGCTGGAGAAGAAGTATGATCAACGGTTTAAAATTGTATTTGATACTATTCAACAATTGCTCAAGCAAGAAAAGGAAGCAAGGCCGATTGGTTTTGAAATTGGAAAAAAGAAACCGGGTAGCACATGACCCCAACTCGACCCACAAAACACCTGTAACCAAGTGACAAAAGAACCCAAAGTACTTCCGTTTTCAGGCCAATTACCCTACTTTTAAACTGCCCATCCCACTACTCTTATAAGAGAGAGCAAGCGGTGGGCTTTTTGTTGCGATGGCATGACAAAAGTTGTCTCGATCATTCGATACTTTCGGTATAAGAAATTTGATGTCTAGCAGATTGTTTAAATGAATACAGGAGAAATACTGATTTATCAAAGTACAGAAGGCGCGATAAAGATCGATGTACGCCTTGAGGAAGAAACCGTGTGGCTAACCCAAGCACAAATATGTGAGTTATTTCAAAAGTCAAAAGCCACTGTAAGCGAGCATATTACCAATGTTTTTGAAGAAGGTGAACTGAATGAAAATTCAGTTGTTCGGAAATTCCGAACAACTGCCACGGATGGCAAAACCTATGATACTCTTCATTACAATCTCGATGTCATCATCTCAGTAGGCTACCGCGTAAAATCCCCGCAAGGCACACAGTTCCGCATCTGGGCAACCCAGCGATTAAAGGAATACATCATCAAAGGCTTCGCCCTCAATGATGAGCGTTTCAAATCCGGTAGTTCCATGAATTATTTCACCGAACTGCAGGAGCGCATTCGCGAGATACGCCTATCCGAACGGTTCTTCTATCAAAAAATAAAAGATATCTACACCACTAGCATCGACTACGATGCACGCGATGAAAAGACGACCGAATTCTTTAAGACTGTACAGAATAAATTGCTGTGGGCCATCAGTGAACAAACCGCTGCCGAATTAATTTACCGCAGGGTGGATGCTTCGCTGCCATTGATGGGCATGCAATCGCTCGATAAGAAAAATACAACACCCATCCGCAAAGGTGACGTAAGCATTGCAAAAAACTACCTCAATGAAGACGAAATAAAACTGTTGGGATTGCTGGTGGAACAATACCTGGCCTTTGCCGAAACCATGGCACAACAACGCACTCCTATGTACATGAAAGACTGGATCAGCAGGCTTGATTCCATCTTGCAATTAAATGGCAGGGAACTGCTCACCCATGCCGGTAAAATAAGCCACGATAAGGCCGTGCAAAAATCTTCCGAGGAATATGAAAAGTTTAAACAGACCCTGAAACTTCAGGAGAAAGAACAAAGCCTGAAAGAAATTGAAGAGGATATAAAAAAGCTGAATAAGGAAACTGGTCAGCGGAAGCAAGATTGAAATCTTGAGGTCACAATTTGTGATATCAAGCCAAAAATTAAAGTACAGAAAGGTACCTCAAGCTGAAATAGACTAAGGTCACAAAATGCGTCCTTAAACGGAGTGGCAAAACTGCATAATGCCTTACTTACCCATTGGCAATACGCCCGAAGCCTTACATGCCTTTCGGTATCACGAGCTAGAAGAAATTCAGGGATCACTTTTTTGAACTAGATGCTGGATACTAGATACTGGATACTGGATAGGAGCGACCAGTGTCCAGAGACTAGCGACCAGGATCCATTGACCAGCATCCAGCGACTAGCGACCGGCAACCGGCAACAAAATACTATCTTTACCTCCATGAAACCCCGCATAAACTTCTACCTTTTCATCGCTGCGTTGGTGGTCCTGGATGCCGTGTTGATCCGTAGCCCCAACCTATTGGGAAAGATTGGATTGCTGGTGTATAAGTATCATTATCTTCGAACATTCCCGAAGGCATTTTTAACGGTCTTCCTGGTAGTGGGAATGGCCACCGTCTTTTCAGAGACGATCCGGTTTGTGGTAAAGAAAGCGATCATAAAAAATCTAACAGGAAAATTACTGTTCATGCTGCTCACGACAATGGCGGTTGCCCTTGCCATAAAAGTAGGCCTTGATTTCTCTTCCGGAAGCTATGCACATACCGGTCTTCGCTTTCGCATCGGTGCGTATTTGTTGCCGGTAATACTCATTGTGGTATTTGTGTACGGGTGGTTGACGCTACCGAAGAAACCACCACCATTTCCCGAATCGCAGATGATCCGTGAGGAGGAACAGTCGAGTATTAAATAGTCCGTCTCCAAAAGCGGCAAGGACCACGGGCGACTGGATACTGGATACTCGATTCTGGATACTAGCAGCTAACGACCCGATCTAGTATCCTAAGACTAGTATCCAGCGACCAGGATCCTAAAAGTGTAACCCAGTGACAAAAAAAATAAAGTGCTTTCCTTTTCAAGTCAATTACCCTACTTTTAAACTGCCCATCCCACTACTCTTTGATTTAGAGCAAGAGGTGGGCTTTTGAATTATATTGCACTTTGATCTACGATTTCATTCATGTCTGAAAAACTCGAACAACAACTCTGGAAAATAGCCGATACGCTCCGCGGCAAAATGGGAGCAGATGAATTCCGGGACTACATACTCGGATTTATTTTTTATAAGTACCTGAGCGAAAAGATGCATGATTATGCAAACACCATCCTGAAACCGGATAAGCTCACGTATGAAGACCTGAAAAAACACAAACAGAAAAGATTATACCTCAAAGAGGTTAAAGAAGCTGCCTTGGATGCGTTGGGTTATTTTCTTGAACCGACAGAACTCTTCAGCGAACTAGCCCGCAGAGGCAATGCCGAAGGCAAAAGCAATTTCATTCTGGATGACCTGACCAAAGTTCTGACCCATATTGAACAAAGTACGATGGGTACTGAAAGCGAGGAAGAGTTTAGCAATTTGTTTGAAGACCTCGACCTCACCAGTAGCAAACTTGGCAAAAGCGAAAAAGACAAGAATGAATTGATTGTGAAAGTGCTCTCACATCTGGATGAAATAGATTTTGATCTTCACAATCATGAAAGCGACATCCTGGGCGATGCGTATGAATATTTGATTGGCAAGTTTGCCAGCGGGGCAGGGAAGAAGGCTGGAGAATTCTATACACCCCAGCAAGTAAGTTCAGTTTTGGCGCGGTTGGTTACCGTGGGGAAAACGAAATTGAAAAATGTGTATGATCCGACTTGTGGTTCCGGTTCGTTGCTCTTACGTGTAACCAAAGAAGTGAAAAGTGTAGGTAAAATCTACGGGCAGGAGAGTAACCCCACCACTTTCAACTTGTGCCGCATGAACATGATCATGCACAACGTACATTACAAAAAGTTCGACATTAAAAATGAAGATACACTGGAGCGCCCGCAACATTTTGACCTGAGCTTCGAAGCCATAGTAGCCAATCCTCCTTTCTCTGCCGACTGGAGTGCCAGCCCCTTGTTTATGAGTGACGACCGTTTTGCACCCTATGGCCGCCTCGCGCCAAAAGGCACTGCCGATTTTGCGTTTGTGCAACACATGATTCACCAACTGGCCGACAACGGAACGATGGCGTGTGTATTGCCGCATGGTGTATTGTTCCGGGGCGGAGCCGAAGGACACATCCGTGAGTATTTGATAAAAGATAAAAACCAGTTGGATGCCGTAATTGGTTTGCCTGCCAACATATTTTACGGCACCAGCATACCAACTTGCATACTCGTGCTCAAGAAAAAGCGCGAACATGCCGATAACGTATTGTTTATTGATGCCAGCCAGCATTTTGAAAAAGTAAAAACACAAAACGTATTGCGTGCTGATGATATCACTAAAATCATTAATGCTTATAATGCGCGCACGATTGATGACAAGTATAGTTACGTAGCACTAATGAGCGAAATAGCCGAAAACGACTACAACCTGAACATACCGCGCTATGTCGATACCTTTGAAGAAGAAGAAGCAGTGAACTTAAAAGTTGTAAGCAAAGAATTGAAGAAGTTGGAAGTGGATATAAAAAGTACAAATGCTACCATTGCTGAGTTTTGTAAAGCGTTGGGTATTGATACTCCTTTTTAAATTGTCTGAATCAGGATTTACAAGATTTAAGGATTAGTAAGATTTGAAAATGAAGTTAGATGATATTACATACAAGATAAATGGCTGCGCAATGAAAGTGCATAATACTTTGGGCAATGGGTTTCAGGAAGTAATTTATCAACGATGTCTAGCGATTGAAATGGAGCGAGCCAGCCTCACTTTTGCACGTGAAGAGGAACAGATCATTTATTATGAAGGAATTGGAGTAGGTACCAGACGTGCCGATTTTGTAGTAGAAAATCAAATTATTGTGGAGTTGAAAGCCCTTGTGAACCTCGAAGATGTGCATCTGGCGCAGGCAAAAAATTACGTGGTTGCCTATGATAAACCGATAGGCCTGCTTATCAATTTTGGAGCTACAAGTTTACAATTCAAGAAAATTTATAACCCGAAGTACAACAGTAATCCTGCAAATCCCAAAATTCAATAGTCTGAATCAGGATTTTCGAGATATAAGGATTAGAAAGATTTTGATAATGAAACTAGATGATTATGTATAAGACAATAGGATTGATCATCAACCTTAGGACTACCAGTTTACAATTCAAGAAAATTTATAAGTATAGCAGCAATCCTGCAAATCCCAAAATCCAATAAATCCTGATTCAGACAAATGACCGCGCACAATAAAAATATTCCGAAGTTGAGGTTTAAGGAATTTGATGAAGTCAATTCGTATAAAAGACACCGATTTAATGATATTTTTTTATTTGCAACAGGTAAAAACATAAAGCAAAATGAAGCGTCTCCTGAATTTGAAACTCCTTGCGTGAGGTACGGAGAATTGTATCATATGTATAATGAGGTAATCAAAAAAGTTTTTAATAGAACAAACCTTGATAGATCCGAACTTGTTTTTAGTCAAGGAGATGAAATTTTACTTCCTTCAGCGGGTGAAGATCCACTAGATATTGGTTCAGCTTCAGCCTTAACATTAGAGAATATAGCTATTGGTAGAACAATAAATATTTTAAAACCAAAGAAGGCGAATATTTATTCTCAAATCTATGTGTCATACTATATCAATCAAAAATTAAGAAGAAAAATCTCTACGCTAGCAAAAGGTGTAAGTATTAGTAATGTATATAATTCGGATTTAAAAACATTGGAAATAATATTTCCGAATCTCCCCGAACAACAAAAAATTGCATCCTTCTTATCATCGGTAGATGAAAAGATACAGCAGCTCACGCGCAAAAAAGAATTGCTGGAGCAATACAAAAAAGGAGTGATGCAACAACTCTTTTCGGGTAAGTTGAGGTTTAAACCAGAGAATGGCAAAGCGTATCCGAAGTGGGAGGAGAAGAGGTTAGATGAAGTTGTATCGAAATTTATGGTCCCTATGAGGGACAAACCTAAAGATTTAACTGGCCCCATTCCTTGGTGTCGTATTGAAGATTTCGATGGAAAATATTTAAGTAAATCCAAATCTGGTCAAGGTGTAAATCTAGAGACTATAAAAGAAATGAATTTGAAGGTTTATCCAGTCGGTACACTTTTAGTTTCTTGTAGCGCTAATTTGGGCTTTTGTGCAATAACGAAAGCTGAATTAATGACAAATCAAACTTTTATAGGCCTTGTTCCTGATGTTAAGAAAATAGATGTGTTATTCTTATTCTATGTAATGAGAAGATCAAGTGTCAAGCTAAACACCTTATCAAGTGGTACAACGATTTCATATCTATCTAGACAACAGTTTGAGAAATTCAAAATTCCATATCCAAGTTTATTAGAGCAGAAAAAGTTGACAAGTTACATTTCTAACATTGATGACAAAATAGAAACCGTAGCTACTCAAATCACCCAAACCCAAACGTTTAAAAAAGGGCTGTTGCAGCAGATGTTTGTTTAAATAATTGTTAATGGTAAATGGTGAATTGTTAATGGGTTGGTTTTTTAAGGGGAGTAGGAGAGCGGCTGTACGGTGGTTGGTAAGAAGTAAATACACATTGGTTGCATGAATGATTTTAGGTTAGCCACTTTAGATAATGAAAAATAGCAATTGTAAATACAATAAAGTCCGTATATTTGCAGCAACAGTACTCGCCACGCTACCCATAAGAACAGCGTCCCAGGGCGAGTCTTTTGCTTTTATACCTTTTCCATATAAAATAACAAACCTCCTTGGGCGCTCAAATGAGCTTTTTCGGGAGGTTTTTCTTTTTAATAAGGTTAGCAATGATTTATAACAAGCAAGCACTTACAATTTCTCAACATATCGAGCAGCTGCAAAAAAGAGGCATGCAGATACAAGACCCGGCCTTAGCTGAGCATTATCTGGCACACGTTAGCTACTATCGTTTAGCAGGTTATTGGTGGCCCATGCAAGCGGATAAAGTAAATCATACTTTTAAAACGAATAGCAAATTTGAAGACGTAATTAGTTTGTACAATTTTGATCGTGAACTTCGCGTCTTGCTGTTTGATGTTATTGAAAAAATTGAAATAAGTCTAAGGACAAAACTTATTTATCACCTCTCTCATGAGTTTGATGCATGGTGGTTCGAGAACACCTCGCTGTTTAAAGACACGCAAGCGTTGATAAAAACTTTGTCAGTCATACAAGAGGAACTAGAGCGTTCGAAAGACATTTTTATAAAAGAACACAAGCATAAATATAAGGACGATCTGAGATTTCCACCCGCCTGGAAAACACTGGAGTTAACAAGCTTTGGATCGCTTTCTAAATTGTACGGTAATTTAAAGAACACGGTAGTATCGAAAGATGCAATAGCAATTGAATTTGGTGCGGTGAATCATACCTATTTGCCAAGTTGGTTGCAATCTATTGCACAGATAAGAAATTATTGTGCCCATCATAGTCGCTTATGGAATAAAAATTTGCCAGGAGCCCCCAAGTTGTTGTCCAATCCCCCAAATTCATGGGTCAAGGATGTGCCTACTGATACGCAAAAGCTATATCTTCATTTATGTATTATGAAGTATTTGGTAAATATTGTGGCACCTGAGAATTCATTTAGTGTCAAGCTCAATGGACTTTTGGAAAAATATCCCAGTGTTGATCCGAATGCACTGGGCTTTAAATTAAATTGGCAAAGTGAACCGCTTTGGAAATGAGTCATCAAAGTGAAATAGTATTAGAAAATAATCTGATCAAGCAATTGATTGAGCTTGGTTATGAATCTATCCAGATACATGCTGGTGATGCGCTGCTTTCCAATCTTCAAACACAATTGGAATTATTTAACAAGACACAATTTACTGCTAAAGAATTTGATGCTATTCTCAACCACCTGGCCAAAGGCAATGTGTTTGAGAAAGCAAAGACGTTACGCGATCGCTTTCACCTTACAAGAGAAGATGCCAGCCTGCCGGGTAGGCAGGGTACTTCCTTTTATGTTCGCTTCTTTAATACTGAAGATTGGTCATTAAACAGATACCAGGTTACGAATCAGCTAAAACAGCAAGGTTCATTCTTGAATCGTTATGATGTTACGCTGCTGGTAAATGGTTTGCCGTTGGTTCAAATCGAACTCAAGCGGGCAGGATTAGAAATTAAAGAAGCGTTTAACCAGATCAACCGCTATCAAAGACATTCCTTCTGGAGCAATCAGGGTTTGTTTCAATACGTGCAGTTGTTCGTTATCAGCAATGGCGTTAATACCAAGTATTTAGCGAACAACCGGCTGCAATCGGTAAAGCAAACCTTTTTCTGGGCAGATGAAAACAACAAGAACATTACCGAGTTAAGTGCTTTTGCAAATTCGTTTCTGAATACAAATCAGTTGGGCAAATTCATTTCGCATTATGTGGTAATGAATGAAACCTTTAAGAATTTGATGGTATTGCGGCCCTACCAATACTTTGCAACAGAAGCCATCATTCGTCAGGTGGCAACCAGTAATGATAATGGATACATTTGGCATACTACCGGTTCTGGTAAAACACTAACGTCTTTCAAGGCAAGTCAGATCATCATGGATTTACCAGCAGTACACAAAGTTGTATTCGTGGTGGATCGGAAGGATTTGGATTACCAGACGATGCAAGAGTTCAACGCCTTTAAAAAGGATAGCGTTGATGTCACCAATGATACGCGCTCGTTAGTGAAACAACTTACCGATGATACCAAGCTGGTGCTCACTACCATTCAAAAATTAAACAACGCCATCAGCAAAGCCCATTACGAAAACAAGCTGGAACATTTAAAGGAAAAGAAACTTGTTTTCATTTTTGATGAATGCCATCGGTCCCAGTTTGGCGATACACATGAACGCATCACTACCTATTTCCATAGGAGTCAGTTATTTGGATTTACAGGCACACCCATCTTTGCTGAAAATGCCAGTAAGAATGAACGCGGGAAACGTACTACGAAAGATTTGTTTGGCACGTGTTTGCATAAGTATGTGATCACGGATGCAATTCGTGATCAGAACGTATTGCGTTTTGGTATTGAATACGTAGGCAAGTACAAACAAAAGGGTAATACTTTAATTGACATTGAAGTCGAAGATATTGATCGGGCAGAAGTATTGAGTGATCCAACGCGGTTAGAGAAAATTGTGGATTACATTATTGCCTATCATGGTCAAAAAACATTTAGCAAAACGTATTCGGCACTCTTTGCTACCAGCAGTATCGACAACGCAATTGCCTATTATGAGATATTGAAAAGAAAGCGAGAAGCAGGCGAACATGATTTGCGGGTAGCCACCATTTTTACCTATGGCGCTAATGAAGAGGATGACGATGCGCAAGACTATTTGCCGGATGATGAATTGCCGATGGCAGCCGATCCACAACTTTCATATAAGTCAAGCCACACACGTGACAAGCTGGAAGAATTTATAGGAGATTACAATAGACAATACGGCACCGCCTTTTCAACGAAGGATAGTCAGCAGTTTGAGAATTATTTTAAAGATATCAGCAAGCGCTTGAAGGAGCGCGAAAAAGAAACTTTCAATGATGAAAAGGACAGACTTGATTTAGTGCTGGTCGTGAATATGCTGTTAACCGGTTTTGATGCAAAGAAAGTCAACACCTTGTATGTAGATAAGAATCTGAAACATCATGGATTAATTCAGGCCTTCTCCCGAACAAATAGGATACTAGGTGAACAAAAATCGCAAGGCAATATTTTATCTTTTCGGAATCTAAAAGCAGCAACCGATAAAGCCATTACCCTTTTCTCTAACAAGGATGCAATCGAAGAAATCATCTTGCCCCCATATGAGAAAATTGCAGAAAAGTTTGATGAGGCGTTGAAGAATCTTTTATTAATCGCTCCGACCTGGCAAAGTGTGGATGACTTGCTCACGGAAGAGGATGAGATGGCTTTCGTTCAAGCATTCCGTGCACTAATGCGGGTCAAGAATGTTTTAGCTTCCTATGCTGATTTCAATTGGGATGATCTGGGCATCGATGAACAAACCTTCGAAAACTACAAAAGCAAATACCTCGATTTATACGATAAGGTACGACAGGATAACACGAAGCAAAAGACCTCCATCCTGGAAGATATTGATTTTGAACTGGAACTTATTCATCGGGATGTAATTAATGTTGCCCACATCATCAAACTGTTGGCAAAACTGAAAGATGCTAAAGCCAGCGATGCACAAAAGCAAAAGAAAGCGATTTTAGATTTGTTGGGCGGAGAAGTTCAATTACGAAGCAAGCGTGAATTAATAGAAAAATTCATCGAAGAGAACCTTCCAAAGATTGACAATGCTGACAACATCCAGGAGGAATTCGAACAATATTGGCAAGATCAAAAAGTGCTTGCCCTGGCCAAACTCTGTGATGAAGAAAATCTGGACAAAGAACAGTTTAAAGCCTTAATCGAGACTTATATTTTTAGTGGTCAAGTTCCTTTACGGGATGATGTGTTGAAATGCTTAGGCAATAGACCGAGCATTTTGCAAGCCCGCGAAATAGGAGAGCGGATTATTAGTAAGATGAAGGAATATGTTGAGGTGTTTGAAGTAGGAATGATGGCTTAAATTTGGGTATCTGGGGGTAATTCTTATATTTTAAAATGTTAAGTATCTGTTATATAATATGTTACGATTTCATACAAAAGTTTAGTTATAACTAAACAATAATGAATAGATTTGCGTTAGAAGATATCCAAGCAGTTAAGGGTAGAATCCCTTTCAAGAAGTTGATTATTGATGGAGATTGTCAATATGACGAATTCTGCGAGCAACTTAAATTGGAGGGAAATCTAAATAAGCAATTGGTAGGTATTTTAAACAATATGAACCAGGTCTCAAACCTAAAGAGATTGCCAAAACACAAATTCAGAGATATTACCCCTAAGAAAGAGCTTGTAAAAGAATATGAATTTAAGAAAGGCGATCTTAGGTTTTATGTGATTAAAGAAGATGGCCATATTGTAGTATTAGGTGGTAAGAAAAATACACAGAAAGAGGATTTAGGTCAATTTAGATCTATAAAAAAACGGTATCTCGAATCTAAAAAATAAGTTATGTTAACTCGTGAAGAAATCTTAAGATCTCCTGAATATTGGTTTGAAGAGGCTCAAAATGAACTTTATAGACAGGTTGTTGAGTACAAAGAAAAGCATGGAATTAATCAAACCCAATTAGCTCAAGAATTGGGTGTAAGTAAAGGTTATATTTCTCAAGTACTAAAAGGTGAGTTTAACTATACTCTTAAGAAACTAATTGAGATATCCTTGGCTTTAGGCAAAGTCCCACAACTCGACTACAAGCCAATTTCTGAAGTGATAAGAGAAGATGAACTCACTCACTTTATAACGACTGAGGTTACTGAGGAGAAAAGTACCATTGAACCAGAATTTATTCAATTTATTGAAGCAGCATAGTTAGAGTTATGAAAGAAGATCCAAAGAGAATTGAATGGGCTATAAATGGAATAAAAGAACTCGAGTTTTTTGTAGATGAGGAATTAGAACTTGGACCTTCTTTTGATTTTAATTATACAGTTGAAGTTATCCCTGATCCTCCTGAGAATAAGCTTCATTTAACAATCCTTGCTAGGTATATGAAGAAAGAAAGCAGCGAGATTTTTATGAGGGGAAAGGTTAAGACGACATATTTAATTAAGGATCTATCATCTCTCTCAAAGAAACTCCTTGATAATAAGGATGCTGTAGATTTACCTGATCAGCTATGGATTGCTTTTTTCAGCATTGCCTTTACTCACGCCCGGGCGATATTAGCTAAAAGCTCTGCAGGTACAAAGTACTCTCATATGTTATTACCTGCTATTAATCCGGAAAAGGAGTTTAAAAAATTATTTGGCAAGTTTATCAATGAGCAATCTTCGATTTAAAGCAACATCACAATGCATTGCTCTCCATCAGAGTCACTTGTCTTAAGGACTCTGATGTTTCTGAATTCATGATTTAAATTATTGTAAGAACAAAGGGAAGATCAAAGTAGGGTTCAATTCCTAATTTTAATTAGGTAATCAGCTATTTCTTGCGTCTCATCATTTGACATACTGGGCTTAAAATATTCTACATAGCTAAGTAACTTATCCAATGTCAAAATCTTCACATATTCAAATTCCTCCCTCGGTTTATTGGTGATTAACACAATCAGATTTTTTATTGGAATTTTTCGCTCGCCCCAGTGATGTGGAGCCAGTTTAAAGTCGGCAGTTCGGTTTAACAAAATAAATAATGCAAAGCTTGCTCGCTGAATTTGCTGAACTGGAGAGCGCAGATTTAAACTCTCCAACGAGTTTTTACTCCAGTTTTTAGTTTCAATCAGGAAAACTCCGGCCGGTGAAACAAGCACATGATCAATTTGAATGGTATTTATCTTTGTTTGTTGCTGTTTGAAATAGAGTGGTCTGTCAAATGTAAAGAGAAGTCGTTAATCAAAATGTAGTCATCCGATAGTTTTTTTAGTTCATTAACAACTTTGTTTTCTCCGATAGCACCATAAATGAAAGAATTGATTTCATCAATAGCTCTTTTCTTATGATCCAGATTCTGTAATGCGAATGCACAGCTTTCTTTTACAGCATTTTCAAAAGATAAAGAGAGATATTGAAATCGTTTACGTTTCTTAGTGAGTAGTTCAACCTTTGGTCTCACAGATAAATAAACAAGTAGATTAGAAAATAACTTATAATAGCTAATCTTGATCATTACAAAGATTGCCTTGAAACTGAAGGTGAACTCTTGAATAATTGTTTTTTCCGCTTCCGCCAGTTCACCGTATTGTTGTTCTAAATTTTCAACTTTAGATTTCAATTTCTGGTGAAATTCATTTTTATCATTCTCGATTTCATTCTCCAGATGGGGAACCTCTGCACTTAGATTATTTCTTTCTTCGGTTAGTAAAGTATTTTGATTTAAAACGATTTGCTGCCGGGTATTTGAATAGCTTTTTTGAAAGGCCAGAAGTTCCTTTACAGAATTGAAACTGTCAATTTTATGCTGAACTAAATGCGTCTTTATAGTCGTGAGCGAGCCAACAGTATTATAAACTCTACACATATTGTTTGCTTATTCAATCTAAATTAGGCCTTTAGTTAAAAAAATCCCAGTCAAATAATCCCTTTCACACACAACGTTGGGTAAAAGTTTCCACAGAGCATAATGATAAAACGCTTTATCAATTGTTTTTCGAGCGGGCATAATTTATGGGTTCGGTAAAGCGAACCAACTTCATACTATATGTACAAACAATTGTTAACCTTCGCCTCTATAGCTGCCATCATGGTGGCATGTAGCCCTAAATACTACACGGCCAATACACAGAACGTACCCTTACTATCCCACAAAGGAGAAACGAATCTTTCGCTTTCAGGCAATGATAGTCAGGTAGAATTCCAGGGCGCGTATGGTATCACCTCGGGTTTTGCTATCCAGGCCAATGCAGGACTGTTCATTCCAAAAGATCTCGACAACGGTGATGGAGGCTCAGGCAAATTCTTTGAAGTAGGTCCGGGATATTTTAAGCCTGTCACTGAGAATTTTGTCTTCGAAGCTTATGGACTGGTAGGCGTGGGGAGTGTTGAAAATCATCTACCCTCTACTGTAGCCAGCAACCCCGGAACAAATGGCGATATTTCTGCCAACGTTTTTCGATATGGAGTGCAACCCAGTTTCGGATACAAATCAAAATATTTCTCAGCTGCCATCTCTTCCCGCATCGTTAACCTCCGCTACTCGAATATTGAAGGCGACTTAATTTATAATGGAGAAGATGCAGTAAGCTATTTACAGAATAACGATTCCCACGTTTTAATCGAACCAGCGCTAACCCTGCGTGGTGGTGTAGAAAAAATAAAATTACAACTACAGGTAGGATACAGTTGGAATGTAACAAAAGAAAGTTTTCGCCAAGATGTTTCGTTCATCACATTTGGTTTGAATTTTAATTTTGCCGATACCAACAAGTAGAGAATAACGATCAAGATGAATAAAAATTGACATGGTATTGTAATGAATACATTCGTCATAAATAGTTGATTTTTAATATTATAGTGGATCCATAATGGACATTTAAGCAGAATAAGCTAAATATGGTACAGCAGAATAAGCTAAATTTGGCCCGGCTCTATATACAGGCAAGGCTTCCTAAAAAAGTATAGAACTGGAATCCATCAAGCTGTCTTAGAGATTGAACTTTTGAGTAAGGAAGTTTAAAACTTCAGATTATTAGCGGACTTACGATAGGAGACTTAAACTCCCCTCAAAAACTCCAAAACCCGCACCATCGCCAACGTATCCATTTCACAATAGGCCAGGAGATCTTGTCGCTGAAGTGCTGCGGTTTCTTCATCCTGAAACTTTAATTGGGAATACACTAAACCGGCCATGCCGCCTTCCTGAATTGCTAATGTATTGTAGTGGAGTTCGGGAATCAAAACAGGCAACACTGCTTTAATGGAATAACTTCCTTTAAAGTTGGGATGATAATACCAGCGTTTTGCGAACGGGGTCATCAGATCCACTACGCGGTCGTGAATGGCGAGGAGTTGTTTTTTAAATTCCGGAAAGCGGAAAGCAAGTTCTTTTATGCGTTGCTTTTCAAACGTCATGTTGTAGCATACAATGCTTCCGGTGGTTCCCAAATCCTGTAGCATGCGTTGTAAGATTTCGGATCGCGGGTCGGTGATGCCATCCCCAAGAAAATAATGGTGCTCAAGTTCCACATTTTCGGAAGCTTGCAGATGAAGGGAATACTGAAACGGTATTGGTTGATAGGGTTTGCTGTCGTCAAACTCCGGTATGCCCGTCATGATGGTTTCAAAATCAAAATAGTAAAGCGGGTAGGTGAGGGGCGCAAGGAATTTGTTTATACTTTCTTTATCAATCAACGGTTCACCGGAGCGGTAGTGTTCCAACTGCTGGGCAACATTTTTGGATAACGGATAATCCGCAGGGATGTCGAGCAGTTGTGTATACCCTTTGTCATATAACTTCAAGGCGATGCTGAGCGGCAATTCAAAAACAGAATCCGTTCGCGGTATATGTGAAAAACAATGTCCGCTGAAATCACATGGATAGGGAGCGAAGCAATGCGGTCCAATATCCATCTGCGGTTCTTCGCGCCTGGCAAGCATTCCCTTTAGCTCCAGTATTTTTTTGTGAACAGTCTCCTGTTGCTCCACTGCGGCATCCAGTACAGATGCTGTTGTAAAAAGTTTGTGGGTTTCAAGTTCACCTTTTCGGATGTACTGATTATTGAGAAACACAATAGAGATATCCCGTACATAATATCCACAGTTTGAGATAACATAATATTGCAAGGCGGCATCGGCTTCGTGCTGCGGTTTCACGGAAGTAGTACTCTTCACTTCAAAGGCATACCAGGCATTTCCTTTTTTTACCAGGATGTCCAGCGCGCAGAGCACTCCTTCAAACTGAAAGGCCGCTTCATAGATAATGGTCTCACCGCGCTTGATGAATTCCTGTGTTTTCGCAACCGACACATCATACGAATAGGCATCCGGAGGCGAAGCATCCACACCTCCGGGAAATAATGATTGGGCAAGTTCACCAATGCTGATGCCAGCATTCAAAATCGCTTGTTGCCTTTCATCCACCGGATTGCGGAGTTCTTTCCTGTACTTATGCAGGAACAGCCGCTTTGGGCATTGGCATCCATAAAGGAAGGTAGATTTGGAAAGCAGGTGTTTCAAACGGTGAATTTTTTAATAGTGGCCAAAACTACTCAATGGGAACGACAAGTAATGTCACACGCTTTCCTATTCCAAGTCATGTGGAGGGTTGGTTAACTGAAGTAGTTTTATTTCCTTGCAAATTCTAACAAGGGTTTAATGTTATTTGCATCGGCTGCTTTAATGGCAAGAATGTATTCCTCCCTTGCACTACCATGCTTTATTAAATCAGAATTTGCGCCCCAGGTAAAAACCGGTCTATTAAAGATTTTCTCTGCAATTAAGTCAGCCATCATTCGTGAGTGACGACCATTGCCATTTGAAAAACAATGGATTTGCACCAAACGATGTTTTAAACGGATAGCGATTTCATCTGGCGGATAAGTTTTATTGGCAATCCAGAATTTACAATCGTCAAGAAGCGCTCGTAATTCAACAGCCACCTGGTGCCTGTCAACGCCAATGTTTTTGTTGCTCTTTCTAAATTCTCCAGCCCAGGCCCATACATTTCCATACATTTTTTTATGAAGCAGCTTTACGTAATCTTCATAAAGCATAGTCTCCTTTTTAACCTTCCCGCTCATTGTCCATTGTATGGCTTTCTCAATATTGAGTTGCTCAAACTCATCCAGCTCACCACGGGTAGTAATAGTAGGAATGAGAAGTCCGTCCATTTCCGCTGTATCCAAAGGCGTCTGTCCATCAACGCTATCAAAATCTAATCCCATAGGTAGCGTGGCATTTCTCTTTTTATCTCTTCAGCCAATGCTAGTACCGCACGTTCAACTCGTTCTTTGCTTACTTGTTGGTCTTCAAGCTTCATTGTATTATCGGTTCGCTTCACAATTTTCCGGGCAACGGCCAGGGCCTGCTTTTCAAGCATTTTTTCAAAGGAACCATCGCGGGGTACAAAACCATAAACTAATCGCATGTCCATTGCCAAGGCAACTTCGCGAAGATTTTTTAACGTAATATTTCCGTTCTTCTCACGCTCTTCAATCTCATGGGCACTCTGTGCGGTTATCCCCAGACGGTTACCAAATTGCCGGAATGACATTTTCAAAGCCGTACGGATACCATGAACCCAACCTTTCTCTGGAGCCTCTGGCAAATGAGAATAAGCTGCGATTTTGCTATCCAATTGCTCTATTTGAAGTTTTTTTGTGTTTTTCATAAGGTTATCACCTGATAAATACACAACAAATATCAGGATATAACCTGATAAATACAAATATAAATCAGGCTAAAGCCTGATATTCCTTTACCTGGAGGAAGCGTGGAAGTTGGGATTCGGGTAGAGAAGAAAGTGAGAAAAAAATGGTAATTGATTGAAGTCCCTCAAGAAAATGTTGGGATGTTTTCAGCAATGGATATACCATCTAGATTCAAATGATATACCGATCAATGATGCCATCAATCTCCTGCATAAAAAAATGGAAATGCTCATCGGCTATTGTGCGCGCATTCTCTTCCTTGATTTTTCTGATCAATCCACTATAATGGCTTAGATCAAGCGGGATGATCAGCAACGATTGCAGGTCCCTTTTAATAAACTCTTTCTTGACAACGGACAGTTCTTTTCCAGATTTCTTTGTGTAATGGATATTCAGGGTGTCGCCTGCCAGCAACGCTTTTACGTGTTGATTACGCGTGGATCGGATTAAATCAATAATCATATCAACGGTAAAAGCGGCTTCAATTTTTTGGGTATTCGCCATCGTGTGGGATTGTCTTTTATAAACTTACAAAAGTTAACGCAGATTCAAAGTTCCGGTTTTTACGAGTTTGAAAAATTGTTCAAAAAAAAAGAACCCAGCGGAGTGTCCGTTGGGTTCTTTTTGGTTTTAGAGTCACTTGGCAAGTGAAACTAATCACCACCGTAGTGTATCCGGATTAATTGTTGGGATTATTCTTCGACTTATTTTTAGTGCCATAGTTGTCCGAAAATTGGCCACGATCGTCTACCCATACAGGGGAAAGCGTACCGCGGTTATCTTCTACTTCCAGGTAATATCCTTTTTTGGTCGGATCAGCACTTTCCCAAACGCCTCTCACTTGCTGGCCCTTATAGTTGCTCGCATCATACGAAGAGCGTAGGGTTGAAGGTACATTATCCCATTTAGATCTTTCATAGGTTTGAAAATGTTTTCCATCTCCATCATAAAAGGTCATATAAGAAGTATTGTTGTGGTCATACATTCCATAGTATCCATCGCCTCGCTGAAACCAGTTGATGGATGTGTTTGTATTGTTTTGATTTCGGGTTCTCCAATCTTTATTAAGACGGTCAACCGTACTTTGATCGGTTAGCATACGTGCGTTGTTGTCGGTCTGAGCCATCGATACATTTGTAAAGAGTACTGCGAAGAGTAAGGCGCATAAATAAAAGGTTATCTTTTTCATAATAATTTTGTTTAGTGATTTTGTTAGTTAATGATATAAGCTTAACCTTCGTTAAGCCTTCTCACCTTCCCACTCGTATTTCAACTAAAAGCAGGAACGTTGATTTACAGAGAGGTAAAAATTGTGCCAACCAACCGGTAGTTAAGAAAAAGACTAATTAGAACTTTAAGTGCTTATTCATGGTGGTAGATAAACTACAGAAAGATGGAGGATATTCCCCATGAGGAATTCAAGTAAAGAAAATATTCCCCACTATTTCTACAGCGTCAACAGCTTCTGATGCAACGTATACAATTGTTCATTCTTGTTGATACGTCATGTGTCTATCATCGCATCGTTAGTTTTGCAGAAAGAAGCCAGTCAACCGGATGGCTGTTCTATTTAAAGACGAATACAGCAGATTGTGGAACGGTAGCTGTAGTAAGTATTTGCATCACAATAAATTAAGAGTTCATGTCGCTCCAAGTCGAAACCATCGTGGGGATAGTTGCCAGTACACTAACCGCGTTTTCTTTATTGCCTCAATTGATAAAATTGCTTAAAACAAAAGAAACCATTGGCCTATCCATGTTGACATGGTGTGTACTTTTTGGTGGGTTGGCCTCGTGGATTTGCTACGGGATTTTAATTGAAGATTGGATCATCATTATTGCAAACTCCATTTCTATTTTCCTGAACAGTATGATTATGGTATTCTCTTTGGTTTATGGCCGCCAATCAAAATGAAGTTATTCTGATAAAAACCCATCGCTCAGGTTTTACTTACTTTCTTGAAGAAGGCCATGAAGAAGCTGGGGGTATGATGCTTCCCATCCGTTTTTAAATGCATGCTGTTTCTCCAACTCCATCAACGCTGGAAACTGACCAACGAGGGAAATCGTATTCTCAAGAATCATCACCGCATTATCCGTATTGTAAAATAATTCTAAGCATAAACTCCAAAAAGTCCGATCGTTGATGTGGATAGAAGAGAGTTCCAATTGACATCCCGCCATCACGGATTTGTCTACGGAGGCACGATACAAATTATCGAAACTCCATTGCCACATACAGCGCCATCTTTTCTTTTTTACATGCATGAAATGGAGTTCCTGGTCCATATCAAGGTTATCGGTTTTGACTTTGCTTAATCCAAGCTT
>JBGTGG010000432.1:0-11338 GCA_041746855.1 Cyclobacteriaceae bacterium
TATGGTTTATATCAGGCAAAGAATGCGATCCGCAGGGATGATGTGTGTTATTTGGTTGAAGGATATACCGATGTGATCTCCTTGCACCTTGCGGGTGTTGACAATGTAGTTTCTTCTTCAGGCACTGCCCTTACGGAAGAACAAATCAAACTGATCAGGCGGTTTACCGAAAATGTAACGGTATTGTTTGATGGCGATGCAGCCGGTATCAAAGCTGCATTGCGCGGCATTGATTTAGTATTAAAAGGCGGGCTTAATGTTCGGGTTGTTTTATTTCCCGATGGGGAAGACCCCGATAGTTTTTCAAGAAAGAAAGGAAGCACCGAGTTCAAACAATTCCTTGCCGAAAATCAAAAAGATTTTATTTCGTTTAAGATTGATCTGTTTTCTGCGGATGCTTCAAAAGATCCGATCAAGAAGGCGGATGCTATTCGTGAGATTGTTTCCAGCATTGCATTTATTCCTGATCCGATTAAACGCTCCGTGTATATTCGGGAAACCAGTGACCTGTTAAAAATTCAGGAAACGGTATTGCTAACGGAGTTAAATAAAATTTTAATTCAGGACAGAAGAAAGCGGGAACAAGATCGTGTGCGTGAAGCGCCTCCGGAACTATTGGATCCGTTTATTGAATCTGAAAAAATCGCCAATGTTGATCTTGTCGATATTGTTCAAATTCAGGAGAAAGAGACCATCCGGCTTTTATTGAATTATTCAGAGAGCCAGTTGGAAGATAAACAATTGATGGATTTTTTGATCCAGGAGTTGGAGGAGATTGAATTTACCAACCCGGTTTACAAAGGCATTTATGATTCCTTTCGGGAAGGTGCAGCGGAAGGAAAAGTGCGGGATACGTTTTACTTTATGGATCAAGGCGATGATTCTACAAAGCGCACGGTCGCAGAACTTACTACGGTGAAATATGAAACGAGTCCGCATTGGAGCGAGAAGTATCATATTTATTTTTCGCATGAAAAAGAAATCCTTCAGGACATGGCCGTTACAAATGTGCTGCGGTTAAAATTCAGGTTGATTCAAAAGTTGATGCTGGATAATTTGGAAAACCTGAAGATGGCAAAATCAGAAACCGAGCAAGAAGAATTTTTCACGATTCATGAGCGTTTGAAAAATGCAGAGAAAGAGTTGGCAGGTATATTAGGAATTGTGATTTCGAAATAGAAACATAATGAAGGGTTTGATTGTTGAAGATTTTGTAGTGAAAGAAGATATATGAATGAAATTGTATTGAATACCATCGAGGAAGCAATCGAGGAGATTAAGAACGGGAAAGTAATTATTGTGGTGGATGATGAAGACCGTGAAAATGAAGGTGACTTTATTTGTGCAGCGGAAACCGTAACACCCGAGATTGTAAATTTCATGGCTACCCATGGTCGCGGATTGATTTGCGTACCGCTCATAGAACAACGCTGTGAGGAGTTGGGACTTGAAATGATGGTAGGCAAAAACACGGCAGCGTATGAAACCCCGTTTACAGTTTCTGTTGATTTAATTGGTCACGGTTGCACCACGGGAATTTCTGCACACGATCGTTTTAAAACCATTCGTGCTTTAGTTGATCCCGAGACTGATCCGCAAGAATTAGGAAAGCCTGGTCATATTTTTCCGCTCAAAGCAAAACGTGGAGGTGTATTGCGCAGGGCAGGCCATACGGAAGCTGCCATTGACTTTGCCCGGCTTGCCGGGTTTAAACCGGGTGGTGTTTTGGTGGAGATTATGAATGAAGACGGCTCCATGGCACGTCTTCCGGATTTGGTAAAAGTTGCCGAACGATTTGATTTGAAACTCGTATCCATAAAAGACCTGATCGAGTACCGGATACAAAAGGAAACGTTGATCAAGCGTGAGATTGAAGTCGATATGCCTACCGAACACGGGCATTTTAAATTGGTAGCATTCGAACAAACCAATACGCAAGAAGTACACATGGCATTGGTGAAGGGCACGTGGGAAGAAGACGAACCTGTATTGGTTCGGGTTCATTCATCATGTGTAACGGGTGACATTTTTGGATCATGCAGATGTGATTGTGGTTCACAGTTGCATCGGGCAATGGAAATTGTTGACACGGAAGGAAAGGGAGTCGTGCTGTATATGAAGCAGGAAGGTCGTGGTATTGGATTGATAAATAAATTAAAGGCATATAAATTGCAAGAAGAAGGGCTTGATACTGTGGAAGCAAATATCAAACTGGGTTTCGATATGGATGAACGTGATTACGGGGTCGGTGCGCAAATTTTACGTGCATTGAATATTTCCAAAATCAGATTGATCACGAACAATCCGAAGAAGCGGGTTGGCTTGATGGGATACAATTTGGAAATAGTGGAGAACGTTCCTATAGAGATTGCATCCAATCCACATAACTCACGATACCTCGAAACAAAACGGGATAAATTAGGACATACAATTTTAGGCAAGAAATGAGAAATGGACTCTTCATATTATTTTTCCTATTGCCCTTTTTTTCGAATGGTCAGGTTTGGCCATTTGAAATGTGGCATGATGGTAAAATTATACTGGAATCGGGCGATACGTTGAAAGGACAAATAAAGTATGATCTTCAACAAGATATCGTCCAGTTTCTGTTACGGGAGGATAAAGCGGAAGTCTACACCGCACGTAAAGTTTTACATTTTGAAATTTTTGACGAGACAGCACACCGTTACCGGGATTTCTATACCCTTCCTTACAATGCTACTGTTGGTTACAAAACACCAGTTTTTTTTGAATTGCTTGTGCAGGGAAAAATGACCTTGCTTTCGCGGGAAGCGTTGGAATACAGAACGTATAGTTCGGCTTTTTATATGGGCTCCTATACACGGCAAGTATTGGTGGATTATTTTTTCTTTCTTCAGGAAGATGGGGAAGTGGTGGCCTTTAAAGGGAATAAAAACGACTTGTTAAGCTTAATGGGAAAAAAATCAAACGATGTTGAAAAGTATATAAAAGTTAACCGCTTAAAGTTTGATGAGAAGTACGATCTTGCGAAGATTGTTGCATACTATAATTCACTTTTTTAAATTCTATAATTTTAATGGAAAGACCACTTATCCTTGTTTCCAACGATGATGGAATCACATCGAATGGAATAAGAACGCTTGTTGAAATCGTATCGAAATTAGGCGATGTTCTCGTGGTAGCACCGGATAGTCCACAGTCGGGCATGGGCCATGCGATCACTGTAGGGGAAACACTTCGGCTGGAAGAGACCGATATTTTTGATGGGATAAAAGCGTATGAGTGCAGTGGTACACCAGCAGATTGTGTGAAGATGGCGCGCCATTTTGTTTTGAAAGACAAGCGGCAACCGAATATTGTAGTGAGTGGAATCAATCATGGAAGCAATACCTCGATTAGTGTATTGTATTCCGGTACCATGTCGGCTGCGATAGAAGGAGCGATAGAAGGAACACCGGCCATTGGTTTTTCATTGTGCGATTTCTCACACGATGCAGATTTTTCCCACACGGAAGAATACGTAACGAAAATTGTAACGCAAGTACTGGAGAAAGGACTCCCGAAAGGCGTTGCGCTAAACGTTAATTTTCCGCCAAAGCGAAATGAAAGGTTAAAAGGAATTCGTATCGCCCGGCAGTCCAATGCGAAATGGGTAGAAGAATTTGATGAACGTTTTGATCCAAACGGAAGAAGGTATTTTTGGATGGCCGGCAATTTTGTAAACTTCGACAAAGGCGAAGACAACGATGAATGGGCAATTGCCAATAACTATGTTTCGGTGGTGCCGTGTATGTTTGATTTAACAGCCCATCAGGCCATTCCGATTTTAAATGAAGATTGGAATATCTTATAAAAAAATAAGCGATCAATGGATCGCTTATTTTTTTAAATATGCCTTAAATATCTGCTTTAAATTAAATCGCACCAAAGGCAAACCGAACTCCAAAATTAATGCCGATGCTGCTGAGTGGTCCAGGTCGTTGTAATTCTTCCCGCGGTTTAGTAGGATCAAAACTTTCAATCACAACCTCTTTAACATAGATGGTTTTTTTTTGGTATTCATACATCTGATCAATTTGATCTTGCCCATTAAAGGTACTGCTGGTTAGTTCTGTTTCTTTCGGTTTATAACTCATCCCGGTGTAGATACATTCACCGTATAGAGAGATATTCCCACTCATCATATAGGTAAGACCAATTCCTCCGCGTATTCCAATAGCCAGGTCTCCTGTAGTTTTTCGTTCTTCTTTTTCACGATTGACTACCTGTCCATTTTCAATGTAATCATCTGTACGTACTTCATTCAAAGTATAAGAACCAATGACAACACCAAGTTTAGCATATGGTGAGAATTTTGTTCCTCCAAAATTTATTAATAGCGAAGGCGTAACAGAAATACCCGAACTTTTTGTTTCTATAATATCTTCAAATGATGAATTAGTATATCCGTATATATCTGAGCTCGTATACTTACTTCCTAGTAAATAGTTTATGCCTACATCCAGTCCAACACTAGATGTAAACATGTATCCAAAGGAACCAGTAAAATTAAGGCCTGAGCCATACGAACCGTTTACGGTTTTTTCCGTGTAATTGCCTGTTTCCGAATTATATCTATAATCAGAACCAATTTGTTGTGATCCGGATGGGAGCGCATACCCAGCGCTAAACTGTGCGTACATACTTTGACTGAATGTTTGATAAAAGCCACAGCATACCAATACTGTAAAGAGTAGTCTAATTTTTCTCATAAATGTTAGTTTGATTAAAGTCAATCTGCGAAGCTAACTTTTTTTTCAATCCAAGATTCAAAAGGCAAGTGAATTATTTTTAACTACTAGGGATCAACGTTAACAATGATCCTGACTTTTCTGAACTCCTTTTCTTTAGAAAACAATTGAATGGCATCCTGTATCCGGTTTTTAATTTCACTAAGCTTTCCACTTCCACGATCAATTTTGATCAGGATTCGCTTCAGATATTGATTTCTGATTTTAGGTACCATTGGGTCACCGGGTCCCAGCACAGTTGTTCCGGGGAGTTTCTTTCGAAGGATTTCAACAAAATGAAGTGCACCTGCATTTGCCACTTTAGCGTCTATGTTTTTTAAGGTAACTTCAATAAGCCGTGTGAAAGGAGGGTAGTGGTTTTGAAAACGGTCATCCAATTCGCGTTGGTAAAATTGTTCGAAGTTGTTTTCCAAAACATATTTCAAAACAGGATGCTCGGTGCTGGCAGTTTGAATAATTACTTTGCCCGGCTTTTCCCTTCGGCCCGCACGACCACTCACCTGGGTGATTAATTGAAATGCCCTTTCAAAAGCACGAAAGTCCGGGAAGTGCATCATGCGATCAGCATTAAAAACTCCAACAACACTTACATGGTCGAAGTCCAATCCCTTCGTTACCATCTGCGTTCCTACTAAAATATTGGTTCGCCCTTCTTCAAAATTGGTGATGATGGTTTCATATCCTGTTTTAGTACGCGTTGTATCCCAGTCCATTCGCTGAACTTTGGAATCAGGAAAACGCAATTGCAATTCCTCTTCCAGTTTTTCAGTACCATATCCTACGGTAAGGATCCGTGTACTGGAGCATGTCGGGCAGTTGGTAGGAAGCATTTCTTTATATCCACAATAGTGACAAACCATTGCATGGCGGTATTGATGATACGTGAGCGACACAGCACAGTTCACACATTTGGGTACCCATCCACAATCCTGGCAGTTGACCATGGGCGAATATCCTCTTCGGTTTTGAAAGATAATCGCTTGCTCGTTGTTGGCGAGGCAATTCTCAAGTTCCGTTAAAAGTGTTTTTGAAAATTCCCCTTTGATCGTTTTGTTTTTTCGCTCCTGATCCATATCCGCAAGGATAATTTCAGGAAGTTTGGCTTCTCCATATCGTTTGACAAGATTAACCAGTCCGTATTTATTTTGATGCGCCTGGTAATACGATTCAACGGAGGGGGTAGCAGAACCGAGTAGTACTTTGGCATGATGGAGTTTCCCCATCATCAAGGCAACATCCCTAGCATTGTAACGCGGTGCAGGTTCTTGTTGCTTGTACGATGGATCATGCTCTTCATCAACAATGATAAGTCCTAAATTATCAAAGGGAAGAAATACCGAGGAACGTACACCTACAATTAATTTGAAACGCCCGGTGAGTGTACCATTCCAAACCTCCACGCGTTCATTGTCGGAGAAGCGGGAATGGTACACGCCCATCACACTGCCAAATATTTTTTTTAACCGCGTTACGGTTTGGGTGGTGAGCGCAATTTCCGGAAGGAGGTACAATACCTGTGCACCACTATCGAGCGCACGTTTAATAAGGTTGATATAAATTTCTGTTTTACCACTTCCGGTAATACCGTGCAGGAGTGTATACGAATGTTGATCAAAACTTTTAAAAATTTCCTGTTGCGCTAGCTGTTGTTCCTCACTTAATAAAACATCCTTAATTTCTGTTTCCGCATCAAGCGGAAATCGGGGAACGATGATCTCAAAACTTTCAAAGTAATTATTTTTGATCAATGTATTTAATGAAGATGCAGAGAGATCACCTTCCAGGAGTGTTGCTTTTAAGACCCCCTTTGTGTTTAAAGATGCATCCCTAAACACAGGCACTTCCTGCAAATACTTTAATAAAATTGCTTCTTGTTTGGGTTTTTTAGCAAAGGTTTCAAATAGCTGCTGAATGGATTGTTCATTGGCATTTGCTTTCGTTAACCGGATGCGCGTTTCGGTTTTCGGTGTATACTTGTCAATAATTTCTTCATACAGTAGAATGGCCTCTTTCGCAGTCAGTGACTTGATGATGCTGTAAAGGGTTTTAACTCCTAATATTTTTGAAATTTCAGAATAAGACTGAGGCGAGTTTTTTAAATGGCTTATCAGTAATTCTTCTTTTTCCGAAAAATGATGCAAGCTGTTTTCGAAGTCAAACTCTGGATTGAGTTGCACCATCGATTCGCTGGATAGCCGCAACCCGGATGGTAGTGCAGCATTCATCACTTCCCCCATGGCACACATGTAATAGGAACTCAGCCACTCAAAAAGTTGAAGTTGCACATCGTATACGATCGGGAACTCATCGAGCAGGTCGAGGATGTACTTAGCTTCGTATTCTTTTGGGGGTTGGTTGTGAAGTTGAACGATTAATCCGGTGATAATTTTTCGATCACCAAATTGCACGATGGCACGAATGCCCACTTTTGCATGAGGATTCATGGTAAGCGGAACCCGGTACGTAAAAAGTTTCGGAATAGGAACCGGCAACAACACCTCCGCAAAGAGGGTTTGATCAAAATCTGGCTGAAGTGGTGGTGGTGGTAATTCCATTTACGCGTTGCCCTTTCAATCTACAAGAATGGAGTAAATTAAAAAAGATTTCGAAGAGTGGATTATTCAAGTTTGCTTTTTAATTTCTGGAATTCTTCTTCAAATTTTTGCGGGTTTTTGAACCGGTGAAAATCTTGTTGCTTTACTAACATGACCATCTCAATAAGTTCATCATTGGTCATTCTACCAAAGTCTTTTGTAAGAAAATCACCAAACTCTTCAGGCAAGGTTGCTCTGAGGTTGGCGATTTTGTTTTGCACGACATAGTCGAAACATTTCTCCGGTGTGCTAAAGTCTTCAATGGCAAAACCATATTCCAATTCTTGCAACCTGCCCGGCCAATGCACATCGGCCAGTAGCTTGTTGTTTTTTACTTGTATGTCATAAACCAGGTCACACGCACAATGTGGGAGGTTTTCAATTTGACGCCTTCTGAACAAAATTCGGGTACCGTAGTTTGCAAAGAGTTGTTTGGTCATCGAGGTATGGATCGCATTCGGATATAATTCTTCATACATCGCAATGAAATTATCCGGTAATGGTTTTACCTGATTTACTTCATCGGCCAGACTTACCATTTGAGCATCGGTTAAAAATATGGACCACCGGGAAGAAATCAACCAGTAGCCAAACGCAATTTGTAGAAGGATAAGGATAATGCTGCTGACAACGAAGTACTTAGAAAACCGCAGGCACTTTTTATAAAAATTAATCCACTTTTGATTCGTCATACACAGATATCGGCAAAACGTAAACTTAGTAACCGGGTACAAAGAAAAGCATTAATTGTTGATTAAAAACTTCTTGCCGTTTTTCTGTGAAACAAGACACTATATCTGCCGGAAGCAGGAGGTATAGAATATTTTCCCCGATTATTCAATAAAGTATATGCGAATGCCGCCTCCACCAACTCTTGCGACAGGGTTGTATTTATGGAGCCATGCATATCGTTTTTCAAAGGGTGTTTCGAAAACCGAAAACGCTGTTCCATTACAAGGATAAGGATTTGATTAAGGCCCTTCCTTGAAGGATTAAACAATGAATTGGAATGGGCTTTAGCCCATTCTAAAAAATTTTAATTCAACTAGGCTTAAGCCAAATTTTGAACTTGACAAAGTAGGATTAACTACAAAGTGTAGATTTCTTTTATGGATCAATAAGTTTCGGGGATAATTGCCCAATGGCATCTTCAACAGTAAAGACGGGTCGTTTGCACACATTGTTAAAGCAAACGAATAGTGTTGTTTGATTGTTGAGCGGTGTTTTTTCGGCCAACAAGGGTAAGGAACTTTTACCGTGTGTTCCCATGGAAATGGAAAATGGATGAAATTCTTTTTGAAATTCTTTTCGATACGCTTCAGCATCCTCACCAATAATGACAACCTCGGCCAATGCTTGTTGCATCTCAAAAGAAACCATTGCCCACTGCGACATATAGGTTGGCTCTTTTAGTGCGCCTTGTTGCAAACGTTCGATCATATTTTTAGAGATCTCTTTCCAATCGGTATTATCAAAGATAGTCCCATAGTGAAAGAGGTTTTGTGCCATAACGGAATTTGATGCGGGAATAACGTTATCGTAAATTTCTTTGTTTCGGGTAATCAACGATTCTGATTCTTCTCCATAGTAAAAAAAGAAACCATCTTTTTTATCATAAAAATTCACGAGCGTGTATTCCAATAATGTACTTCCTTTTTTTAAGTACTCTTCATTGAAAGTAACCTGATACAGTTGTAAATATGCCTGGATCGTGAACGCATAATCATCAAGAAAACCCTGCACGTTGGAAGGTTTGCCTTTAAACGAACGCGCGATTTTGTTTCCGTTAATCAAATGCTTTTCTAGAAATTCAATATTCTTTTTTGCGGAAGCTAAAAATGCGGGATCGCCAAAAGAACGGTAAGTATCCACCAATCCGGAGACCATCATACTATTCCATGCGGTAATAACCTTATCATCAAGTCCGGGACGTTCGCGGTTTTCACGAGCCGATAAAAGTATGGCTTTTGCTTTTTCTAATTGATTGCTCCATTCTTCACGACTGATGTTTTTTTCTTTCAAAAATTGGCTGTCTACTTTATTGCGGATTAAAATATTATTTCCGTGTTCCCAATTTCCATTGGGTTGTACGGAATAATAATCCAATAGGAGCGGGGCGTTATCCGCTAGCAATGCGGTCAACTCATCCTGTTTCCAAACATAAAATTTTCCTTCTTCCCCTTCGCTGTCGGCATCCAAAGCAGAATAGAAACCACCCTGTTCATTGGTCATTTCGCGTTGCAGCCATGCAAAGGTTTCATACACTACCGTTTTGAATTCTTCATCTTTTGTAACCGCGTAGGCTTCACTGTATAAACTCATTAATTGCGCATTGTCGTACAACATTTTTTCAAAGTGTGGTGCAAACCAATGCGCATCTACTGAATAGCGCGAGAAGCCGCCACCAACCTGATCATAAATCCCACCCATGGCAATGCGGTGTAAAGTCAGGATCACATGGTCAATTGCTTGCTGATTATTGGTCAGGTAATGTTGGCGCAGCAGCATCTTCCAAATGGAAGGCATAATAAACTTAGGTGCTTTTTGCATACCTCCCCACACCGTATCGAATTTGGGTTCGAGGTTATGGAAAATGGATACCAGACTTTCATTCAAAGATTCCATTTGTTGTTGCCGGGCCAAATGGGAAAGATCAGTGCTGGCCAATTGATCGGTAAGCTTTTGAGCAGAAGATTCAATCTCCCCGCGTTTCCCGTTATAGGCTTTATGAATGCTGGTAAGAAGCTGTACCCAATTCTTTGGCGGGAAATACGTGCCGCCATAAAATGGTTGTTGCTTTGGTGTTAGGAAAACATTCAACGGCCAGCCTCCATTCAACCCCATCGTTTGTACAGCTTCCATGTAGACTTGATCTACATCAGGCCGTTCTTCACGATCGACTTTTATACACACAAAGTATTCATTCATGATATCCGCGATGTCCGGATTCTCAAAGGATTCTTTTTCCATCACATGGCACCAGTGGCAGGAAGAATAACCGATGCTTACCAGAATGGGTTTATCTTCTTTTATTGCTTTATTCAACGCTTCTTCGCTCCACTCGTGCCAATCGACTGGGTTGTAGGCATGCTGCAATAAATACGGACTGGTGGATTCAATCAGTCGGTTGGTTTTTTTTGTATCGTTCATGTGTGATGTGTCTTGATAAATTAAAAATGCAATTAGGATGAGCACTAATTTTGCTTGAATGTTAAAACCAGTAGCCATCATTTTAATCTAATACTTTATCTGAAAAAAGATTCGACTATTCTGTGTAATTGATCAGTTGACTTTTTAGTTGCTGTAACTCATCTGATACCTTCACCAGGCTTGCCATGCCTTCTATTCGTTCTATTAGTTTCTTAATAAATTTTTGATGGTCCGGGCTTTCCGGATGAAAGGGTTTATGGTTTAGTTCTTTAAGAATCTGGTTCCATTCCTCAATAAACAGCTGACTCTTTTCATCAACAAAACATTTGAGAAAATGATCCCAGATATATTCTTCCGCAACGGAAGTAGGATGGATCATGTCGGGATTGTAAAACCGATAATCCCTTAAGTCATCCATTATGATTTCGTAGGCAGGAAAATACTGTACGTTTGGATATTCCTGACTAATGGAATGGCATGCCAGTCGCAATACTGCTTTGCTCACGGCATTCAACTCCAACGTATCCTTGATGTGTCGAACAGGACTTACTGTAAGTACGATGTTGATGTCAGGAGTGAGTGCTAAAAGTTGAGCGTGAAGTGCTGCGAACGATTCGATAACCATTTTTTCTGTGAGCAATGATTTTGAGAAAATACTTGACGGCATCTTATGGCAATTTGCTACAATCATTTCCGACTCCTTATGGGAGTACACCCACGCGGTTCCGTAAGTGATGATGAGCCACTTTGTTTTTTTAAGGTGCTCATAGGTTGCTGAAATTGTGTTGTTGATGGTGGTGGTCAGCGTTGCTGCATCCAACG
>JBGTGG010000433.1:0-9347 GCA_041746855.1 Cyclobacteriaceae bacterium
ACGTTTGACGAAGCTTCCGAGCTGGCTTACTTCGGGGCAAAAATACTTCACCCGTCCACCATTGTTCCGGCACAGAAATACAACATCCCGGTGCGGCTGAAAAACACGATGGATGAGCATGCACCCGGAACCATTATTACCAGCAACGAATCCGAAGGTGTATTCAAAGCCGTTGCTGCGAAAGACAACATCATCGCAATCAAAATAAAATCATCGCGCATGTTGATGGCGTATGGTTTCTTGCGCAGGGTGTTCGAGATATTCGAACAATACAAAACCCCGATCGACATGATCACCACTTCGGAAGTTGCTGTTTCCATTACGATTGATAATGATGCACGGCTACCCGAAATCGAAGCTGAGTTGCGGAAATTTGGAACCATCGAAGTAGATAAAAATCAAACAATCGTTTGTATTGTGGGGCAAAAAATAACCCAGCAAAAAGGTGTGTTGGACCGAATTTTTTCTTCGCTCGGCAATATCCCGATTCGCATGGTTTCGTGTGGCGGAAGCTATAATAACGTCTCCATTTTGGTTGATACCAAACTTAAGGAACAAGTTTTGATTTCTTTAAACAAGGATTTATTTGGGTTGTCGTAAAAAAATTGGATTACCTAAAGGTTAATTTTATTGTAATCAACTAAAAAATGGTGCAATGTTATACCATTGCCATATTTTCATTTGCGCGTGAAATCTGCAAGCCTTATTATTAGCCAGAATTTGATAAATTGTTTCCTAAACCGGCCTTAATATGGAGTTGTTGATTGTTGCAGTTTTTGTTGTAGGGTATATTTTGATCGCCCTTGAACATCCTATACACATTAATAAAACTGCCACCGCCCTACTTACAGGAGTTTTATGTTGGACACTTTTTGCTTTTTCAGATCCAACCGCTTCCCTGCTCTCCAGTCAGCATTTTATTGATTTCCTTGAAAAATTAAAATCGAGCGCTCCCAACTTTGCAGCGTTGACTTCAAGTGAAATCCATCGGGAGTTTGTAGTTGAATCACTCGCTGAACACCTCAGCGAAATTTCCCAGATACTATTCTTTTTAATGGGCGCCATGACCATTGTGGAGTTGGTAGACGCACATCACGGATTCAAGTTTATTACTGACAGGATTACAACTAAGAATGCTAAAACCCTGCTTTGGATTGTTTGCGGGGTAACGTTCATCCTCTCTGCCATTTTGGACAACCTGACCACTACTATTGTAATGGTCTCCCTGATTCGGAAGATTATCCCCAACAAAGACATGCGTCTGTTTTTTGCGGGTATGATAATCGTTGCTGCCAATGCCGGTGGAGCCTGGTCACCGATTGGTGATGTTACCACCACCATGCTATGGATTGGTGGTCAAATTACTGCTGTTGGAATTGTGAAAAGCCTGATAATACCGAGTATCGTTTGCATGATCGTGCCGTTGATTTACCTGAGTTTTACAATGAAAGGTGAGCTTGGGGAAGAAACCAAAGTAAAAGTTGAAGAACCAAGCAGTGGCTACGGAAAGCTGATGCTTTTTCTAGGTGTGGCTGCCCTTATTTCCGTTCCTATATTTAAAACGGTGACCCATCTTCCTCCTTATTTAGGCATGATGCTCGGACTGGGTGTTTTATGGGTTGCCTCTGAACTCATTAATCCAAATGTGGATGATTCCAAGAAAAAAAATTACACTGCTGCACACGCCCTTACGCGAATTGACATGCCAAGCGTGTTGTTCTTCCTGGGGATTTTATTGGCAGTGGGAGCACTGCAATCGATGACCACCTTGCATAATTTTGCAGAATTTTTAAATCACACACTCGGTGATAACCGAATTATTATTACGCTCATTGGAATTCTGTCTGCCATTGTCGACAATGTACCACTGGTAGCTGCAAGTATGGGCATGTACGATATGTCCGTATATCCTCCCGATGATATGATCTGGGAGTACTTAGCCTATTGTGCGGGAACCGGTGGTAGCTTATTGGTAATCGGGTCTGCTGCGGGTGTAGCGGCAATGGGAATGGTAAAGATTGATTTTATCTGGTATATCAAAAAGATTACCCTGCTTGCTGCTATTGGTTACTTTGCCGGAGCGGCAGCTTATCTTATTCAGTATAGTCTACTTCACTAAAATAAAAATCTTTCCTTTTGCAAAAACACTTGTCTTTTTGATCAAATTAGTGTGCGCGTAATTTATTGAGCGCACTCCTATGGAAATCCTCATTATTGTAGTCTTCATTCTAGGCTACACGGCCATCGCGCTTGAACACCCAATCAAAGTAAACAAAACAGCTTCCGCAATTCTAACAGGGGTTATTTGTTGGACGCTATTCGTGCTAGCAGACCCTTCCGCCTCTGTCGTTGAAAGTGAGGCCTTTCAAAATTTCACAAAGCACTTGGCATTGGAAAAAGGAATTGATAACTTTTCAAAATTCACTTCCTCAGAACTTTATAAAGAATTTGTAATTCATTCCCTCGCAGAACACTTGAGTGAAATTGCACAGATTCTTTTTTTCTTGATGGGTGCTATGACAATAGTGGAGTTAGTCGATGCACATCATGGCTTTCGGTTTATCACCGATCGCATAAACACAAAGAATCCAAAATTCTTAATGTGGATTATCTGCATCGTAGCATTTTTCCTTTCTGCCGTCCTTGACAACCTTACCACCACCATTGTTATGGTTTCGTTGGTCAGGAAATTAATCCCAGATAGGAACATGCGGTTACTTTTCATTGGAATGATAGTTATCTCGGCCAATGCTGGTGGTGCATGGACTCCTATTGGAGATGTAACAACTACGATGTTGTGGATAGGAGGACAAATAACATCCATGAATATTATTCAAGCGCTTTTTATTCCAAGTTTGGCATGTATGATCGCACCACTTATTCTATTAAGCTTTACGTTAAGAGGCAATATGGGAGAAATGAAATCCCATTCTTCTACACCTGAACATACTGTAGGGGGAGGAAAATTGATGCTATTCTTAGGAGTAGCTGTTTTGGTTTCTGTTCCAATCTTTAAAACAACCACACATCTTCCTCCCTACGTGGGCATGTTACTGGGCCTAGGGGTATTGTGGGTTGTCTCGGAACTTATTCATCCCGACCTTGATGAAACTGTAAAGAAAAACTATACAGCAGCTGGTGCACTTTCCCGGATTGATGTTCCAAGTGTTTTGTTTTTTTTAGGAATTTTACTTGCTGTTGGAGCTTTGGAATCAATGCAAGTCCTCCATCATTTTGCTTTGACTCTTGACACAGCAATCGGAAATCACAGTATTATCATTTCATTAATCGGTGTCCTTTCGGCCATTGTAGATAATGTTCCTTTAGTCGCTGCCAGTATGGGGATGTACAGTATGGATGTTTTTCCACCGAATCATTTTATTTGGGAATACCTCGCCTACTGTGCAGGAACAGGTGGAAGTATTTTGATCATTGGGTCTGCTGCTGGTGTAGCGGCCATGGGAATGGAGAAGATAGACTTTATCTGGTATGTGAAAAAAATAAGCCTCTTAGCCCTACTGGGTTATGGGGTTGGCGCTGTTGTCTATCTTTTACTTAATTGATTAAACCAATAATCGAAGCGCTTGTTCAAATGATGCCTGCGCTATTTTTGTGGTCGATGGATTCTCCTTGAGTGTCTTTTCCAATGCCTTTCGAATCTTCATTGAAATATCTTTAAATATTGCCTGATCTTCCATGCTCACTTCGTTTTCCATGAAGTATGCAAACACCCGAGCCATGCCGCAGTTTGCAATAAAGTCTGGGATGACAGAAAAATTCTCATCGGCATACAAACCTGTAGAACCAAAAAATATTTCCGGATCAGAAAAAGGAACATTCGCACCGCATGAAAAAACCTCCAATTTGGATGCGATCATACGATCAACCTGATCGCGGGTAATCAGTCGCGAAGCAGCGGCAGGAATAAAAATTTCAAACTCCATATCCCATATTTTTCTCTCCACTTCTTCATAGGAAAGCATATCGGGTGAATGAAGTTTATTTCCGATTCGGTTTACTACAAGTTCCTGGATTTCCTGATGGCTAAACCCATCAACTGAGAGCATCCCTCCTTCCCTGCTGATAATCCCCACGATCTTCACACCCATCTGTGATAAATAAAAACCGGCAGCTGCGCCAACATTTCCCCAGCCTTGCACCACTGCACGTTTCTCTTTCAGATTGCCTCCCCACAGTTCATAATAATGATGGACCGCTTCCGCTACACCATACCCGGTGCACATATCAGCGATTGTATATTTTTTTGCAAGCGAAGGTGTGTAGCGTTCATCTTCGATTACTTTAATAACACCTTGCCGCAACTGCCCGATGCGGTTTACTTTTTGTGCTTCTGTTGGTTTGTAATGGCCGGTAAACACACCCTCTTGCGGATGCCAAATCCCAACATCTTCTGTGATCGGAATCACTTCATGGATCTCATCTACATTCAAATCGCCACCGGTTCCGTAATAATATTTCAACAACGGCATTACGGCAGCATACCAACGTTGCAATACGCCTGCTTTGCGCGGATCATTGGGATCAAAATTGATTCCCGATTTGGCGCCACCAATCGGTGGACCGGAAACGGTAAACTTAACTTCCATGGTTTTGGCAAGCGACTCCACTTCACGTTTGTCAAGTCCTGCACGCATGCGTGTGCCGCCACCGGCTGCTCCTCCGCGCAATGAATTAATCACCACCCAACCTTCGGCTTCCGTTTCTGAATCCTTCCACTCAAATACAATTTCAGGTGATTTATTTTCAAACTTTTGGAGCAGTTCGCGCATAGTTATTCTTACTTACTTTTGGGTCTCAAAGATAATGGAATAATGAAGGGAATAGTTTATCCAACCAGCACACCACCACAATTGTCTTGTCGGGCACCGGTAACGCTTTTTAAACAATTCACTTCCCCTCTCACGCGCAGAACCCCAAGCAATGCAAAGATCAAAGCTTCTTTGAAATTGACCGTTTCTTCATCCGGAAGAATTAAAACCACATCGTTATTACAATGTTCGATCAGCCGATACATTAAAAAAGAATTGAAAGAACCTCCGCCTGTACACAACACACTTAGTTTTTTTCCTGTTGGGAAACCTTTTGCTATTTCAATGGCAATTGACTCTGTGAAAGTGCAAAGCTTATCTTCCAACGGAATCTCCTTATCTAAAATTTTGAGAAACTGTTTTTCAAAAATCTCCCGGCTTAACGAAGGCCTGCCTTTGCCCAGTTTTTCATACGCCTTTTGCAGGGACTTCAACATGGCCGGATTGACTTCACCATCGGAAGCCAATGTTCCATTCTTATCATACGATAAATTATTCAGTCCCGCCAAATAATTTAAGCCCATGTTCACAAAGCAAATGTCGTACGCCTTGCGCTGACGGTTTACTTCAATGGAAAGATTTGCGATTCCGCCTAGATTCAGACAGGCATCATATTCACCAAACAAAAGCTTGTCACCAATCGGAACCAACGGTGCCCCTTGCCCGCCCAGCTTTACATCCAACGAACGAAAATCATAAACAACGGGTATGCCACTGGCAGCATGGATTGCATTTCCATCACCCAATTGAAAAGTATAGCCTTTTTCGGGCTGATGAAAAACCGTGTGGCCATGGGAAGCAATGTATTGGACGCCCTTTATTTTGTTCTTCATGATAAAGGCATCGACCAATAAACCGAGATATTTGCCGTACGAAAAATGAAGTTCCAGCAAACCACTACCCTCCAGAAGGTGCGCCTGCGAAAGTTTTTTCTTCCAACTTGATGTATAGGTTACCCCTTGGGTCGCTTCAATTGAAAAACTCCAGTTTCCATCTTGCAGCCGCAAAATGCAATACGCAATATCAACGCCATCGAGCGAAGTGCCGGACATCAGCCCGATCACCTTATATTTCTGGGAATCCACTAGTTTTGCCATTGTTCAAAGGTAAAAAAGAAGCAAATATGAATGTAGTTGTCGATTATGGTAACTCCTCTGCCAAGGTAGGGATTTTTGACAAGCGAAACCTGATCGAAAAATTTATCCTCACTTCACCCGATGAACTTCAAACTTTATTGGGCCAATCCACATCAGAAAATATAATTGTTAGCTCGGTGAGCCAGGATCCGGAAGAAATTGTGGCCTGGGCAACCCGATCAAAAAACAAATTCATATTAACGCACACTTTGGCACTTCCCATTAAAAACCTTTATTCCACTCCGCAAACATTGGGTGTCGACCGGATTGCCGCGGTGTGTGGGGCACATTCTTCTTTCCCAAATGAAAAATGCCTGGTGATCGATATGGGATCTTGCATCACCTACGATTTTCTGGATGAAAAAGGTCAATATCATGGCGGTAGTATTTCCCCCGGCCTTTCGATGCGGTTCAAAGCAGTAAATACTTTTACCGCAAAATTGCCGTTGGTAAAACCATCCGCCAATCCTGAATTAATTGGAAAAACCACGGAAGAAAACATTCAAAGTGGCGTCATCAACGGAATCAAAGCCGAAATTGAAGGAATCATTTCCGCCTATAAAGATAAATTCATGGATATCCGGGTGATTTTGTGTGGTGGAGATGCACATTTTTTTGAAAACAAATTGAAAGGGGTCATATTTGCGATCCCTGAACTAGTCCTCATCGGGTTAAACAGCATTTTGAGTCATAATGTCGATCGTTAATAAGTATTTTCTCCTCTTTATTGGTCTTGTTTCCTTTTCTTCCGGAGCCTTCGGACAGGCAGCCTCATCTCCATACTCTTCTCTAGGATTAGGGGAGTATTACGGAAATGCGCTTATCCACAATGAAGGAATGGGTGGGGTCGGTTTCAGTCAGCCACAATTTTGGTTCATCAACAACCAAAACCCGGCTTTGCTGGTCTTCAACTCGCTCACCACTTTTGAAGCGGGTATCGTAGCCGAGACGAAAACCATTAAAAATGATAGCATTAACCAAAAAGAAAAAGGTGGTAATTTGAACTATTTGGTCATGGCATTTCCGATCAAACGAAACAAATGGACCACTGCAATAGGCCTCATGCCACTCACCAATGTTGATTACAGATTACAATATCTCGATGATGTTGAAGCATCGACAACACCTGGGATCATTACTGAGGAAGGAACTGGTGGACTGAGTCAATTATACTGGTCAAATGGAGTGCGGTTAACACCGGACCTATCAATTGGATTGAAGGTTACTTATATTTTTAGTTCCATTACCAACTCGTATTCCAACATTGTGGATGTAGCTTCCCAGCCTGTTCCTTATCAGGTAGTATGGGAAGAAAAGACGTCCGTTTCTGATTTTACATTTTTGGGTGGTATCTCGTATAGCAAAGATTCCCTTTGGAATGGAGACTATCGGTTTAGCGCAGGTGCCATTTTTTCTTTTGGCTCTGATTTAAATACAACCCTTGATACAAAATTCAGCAGGCTTACACTTTCCGGTGATACCGTTCAAGCGTATAACTTATCTGGAAGGGAAGGTTCAATTGCATTGCCTTCCGGTTTTGGAGGAGGTGTTTCTATATCAAAAGGACTCAAGTGGTCCGTGGGTGCCGACATCTTTTTACAAGATTGGACCCAATTCAGTTATATTAATCAGAGCGATCAGATTGAAACTACCCAATACTTAAAATATGCCCTTGGCGGGGAGTTCACGCCAGATTATCTCTCCGTTTCTTATTTAAAAAGAATCACGTACCGAACAGGCGTAAGTATGGAAACTTACCCTTTTTTAGCAAATGGTAATCAGGTTAAAGATTTTGGCATTAATTTTGGCCTCTCCCTACCAGCTGGTCGATCCAATATTAACCTGGCCTTTCGATCGGGTGTAAGAGGAAATAGAGCAGATAATACTTTACAAGAAAATTATTTTAAAATATTCTTTGGTATCACATTTAACGACCAGTGGTTCATAAAGAGGAAGTTTGACTAGAAACCTAAAATTGAAAATGAAAAAGAACGTTTTACTCAGTGCAGTGGTAGTTTTTCTAACGGTAAACGTTACCGCACTTTTTGGTCAGTGCAATTGGAATTGGCCAGAGGACAAAGCAAAAGCTGAAGAATCTTTGGTATTGGTTAAAGACAGCAAAAGCAACGGGAATTTCCGTCAGGCAGTTGCCCCGTTAAATTGGCTTTTAGCCAATGTTCCAAAACTGCACACTAGTTTGTATGTATATGGTGAGGAGGTTTTTGATGGCCTGGCTACTAAAGAAAAGAATCCGGCACGTAAAAAAGAATTGGTCGATTCACTTTTAATGATTTACGATATGCGGATCACCAATTGTGGTGAAGAACAATCCGTAATGAACCGCAAAGCATTTTTCGCTTACAAACACATGATCAATGGTGATGATGTTGATCAACTGCTTACCATCATGGATGCTGATTTAAAATTGAACGGTGCCAGTATCCCCGACCAATTGCACCAGCCTTACTGGCAAACGGTTCGCATGAACAAGCTAAAAAAGAAAAATTTGACGGATGATGAGGTGCTTACCCGCTACGATAATTTGATGGAAATCATTGATGCAAAAATCAAGAAAGCACGGAGCGAAGGAAAACCAGTAGATAAACTAGAAGCTGATAAAAAAGCAATTGAGGATATTCTGGTCACCATTGTGCCCATCACCTGTGAACTTGTGAAATCCAATATGGAACCCAAGTTCAAAGCAAATCCAAATGACTTGAGCCTTGCCAAGAAGATGGTGTACTTCATGATCAAAGGAAAATGTACAGACGATCCGATCTGGCTTCAAGCTGCGGAAAAAATTAATGAGCAAGAACCTGACTTCGGATTATCCAAAAATATCGCCATCCGTTATTTAGCAGCAGAAGATTACGCCAAAGCTGAACAGTATTATAAGAAAGCGTTGGAGTTGGCACCTTCCAATGTAGAAAAAGCAGATATGATGGTTTCGTTGGGTGGTCTTGAGGCAAGAAAAGGTAGCAAAGTAGCCGCACGAAATTACTATCGTGATGCGCTAGCTGCTAATCCTGATGATAAGGATCCCTATAGCAAAATCGGAAACTTGTATTACTCTAGTTTTGACGATTGTAAAAAAATGGATAACTACGCAGATGACCGGCTCGTTTACCTCGCAGCCTACGAAATGTACCAACGTGCCGGTGACAACGCTGGAATGGCAAGGGCCAAAGCGCAGTTTCCTTCCAAGGAAGAACTCTTTACCCAAAATTATGAAGCGGGCTCAAGTAAAACCGTTGGCTGTTGGATAAACGAATCTGTAACATTCCGTACCCGTGATTAACCGACTTAAACAACTCTAAAAAAGAGGCCATCATGGCCTCTTTTTGTTTCTTATGAACCGGATTTTATTCATACTCCTACTTTT
>JBGTGG010000434.1:0-4616 GCA_041746855.1 Cyclobacteriaceae bacterium
CGCTGAAAAAATTACCCGCCATTTGAGTATCACCCCTGATGAATTCTCAGCAGCGTTAGTCTCGTTTGCCATGAATAATCAATACGGGTTCAATGCCAACAACGTTTTGACTATGTTCATTCCCAACACCTATGAAATATATTACAATACCTCTGGTGAAAACCTGATGGATCGCTTTTACTTTGAGTATGAGAAATTTTGGAATGAAGAGCGTACTGCAAAAGCTACAAAAATCGGACTCACACCAATTGAAGTTTCGATCCTCGCTTCCATTGTACAAGCTGAAACTGTAAAAAGGGATGAAGCACCCATCATTGCGGGACTCTATATCAATAGATTGAAACAAGGGATCGCGTTACAAGCGGATCCTACATTGGTCTTTGCCGTTGGCGACTTCGCGCTGAAGCGCGTTTTAAATGAACATAAAGAAATTGATTCGCCTTACAACACGTACAAATATGCGGGATTGCCACCCGGCCCGATCAATATGCCCGAAATTGCTTCCATTGATGCAGTGTTAAATTATCAGCCCAGTGATTATATCTACATGTGTGCGAAGGAAGATTTTTCAGGCTATCATAACTTTACATCCAACTACAACGATCATTTACGAAATGCGCAGCGTTATCAACGCGCATTAACGATCGAACAACAAAAAGCGAGAAACGCCAGTAAATAATGTATACTGCTGAAACGACACTTCGTGTACGCTATGGGGAAACTGATCAGATGGGATATGTGTACTATGGCTACTATGCAATGTATTATGAAGTAGCGCGTGTTGAAAGTTTACGAACGTTGGGGCTTACTTATCGTGAGATAGAAGCCATGGGGATTATCATGCCCGTGTTGGAAAACAAATCCAAATTTATTCAGCCGGGAAGGTATGACGAGCTTCTGAAAATTGTGACCCATATTAAAGAGAAGCCCGGTGTGCGGATCACTTTCCATTACGAAATCTTTAATGAGACAAATACACTGATTCATACAGGCGAAACACGATTGGCTTTTGTAGATCAAAAATCGGGAAGGCCTTGCAGGCCACCTAAGGAAATGATGGATGTATTGGAGCCCTACTTCCCATGAACTTCAAGATCAGGCGCTTTATTCTAGAATGGACACCCGGATACTTCGTCATCCAATGGATGAGGCGTATCCAATTCAAGCGCTACGACAATCTATCGTTGTATGAAATCGCAAAAACGTTCTCTAAAAATCTGGAGAAAGATAAAATTGTAGATCTCGCCAATGGTGTGGCGTTCAATTTTATCATGGCAATTTTCCCGGGCATCCTTTTCTTGTTTACCCTAACGCCCTATATCAGCAAAGTTTTTCCAACATTAAACCGCGCAACGATTATGGGCTTTGTTCAGGAAATAATACCGGCCTCCATGGGTACCACAGTTTCAGGCACCGTTGAGGATATGATTTCCAATACACGCGGAGGGTTGCTGACGTTTGGGTTTGTATTTTCTTTATTTCTCGCCACGAATGGTATGATGTCGTTGATGCGCGCCTTTAATACGTGCTACAGAACGATTGAAAAAAGAGGGGCGATCAAGATGCGCTTGATTGCTACCGGACTCACCTTTACGCTCATGCTTGTATTGTTCTTGGCAATCAGTCTGCTGGTGATTGGTCAATTTTTGATCACCTATGCGTCTGAATTTGGTTGGATGGGAAATATCTCAATCGACTTTCTTCTGTTCATTCGGTTTGCTGTCATCTTTATTGCTTTCTTTTTGGCGATCGCCTTTATCTACTATTTCGGACCCGCCATTCATTACAATTGGAATTTCTTTTCCATCGGATCATTGGTGGCCACCATGTTGTGTTTGTTGGTTTCGTATGGATTTTCATTCTACATCAATAATTTCGGTACCTACAACAAAGTATACGGCTCGATTGGGGCACTCATCGCGATTATGATTTGGATACAGCTGGTAACGGTGGTGCTACTGTTTGGCTACGAGATCAATGTAAGTATTCATGACGCTATCCGAACGAAAGCATTATTGACCTCGCGTAAGCGTAAAATCTAAGGGTTGGTATTTGCGCAAAATGAATTATCCTCTACATTTGCAGTCCTGTTGAAAGACCGGTCCACAGAGGAGTGGCAGAGCGGTCGAATGCGGCGGTCTTGAAAACCGTTGAACCGCGAGGTTCCGGGGGTTCGAATCCCTCCTCCTCTGCCGAATGCATAGATAACCCACTGATATTCAGTGGGTTTCTTGTTTTAGGGGTGACAACATGGGGTGACATCAAAACTATAAGCCACCGCATTATCAAATTTATTTACCCCAACAACTCAGGATCGATTGTATCAAACTGTCGCCCTTTCACTCGCAAATGCAATGTTTTTATGATTATGAAATCCTCAAGTGTCGCTGCAAATCTACCTGCTACTTCCAAGAACCTGAAATAGTCATCTTCCTCAACAGCGGTTCTTCCCTCGTGGATAATTTCATGACGGGTTGTTAACAATGCCTCCATCGTAGTATGAAACCTTGGCATATTGTAGAAGTATTCGGTGGAATTCTCTTTGACCCAAGATTGAAGACCCTTGATCAAGTCCGATCCAAGTAACTTAGAAAATACTAAAACCACGATACTAAAATTTTGGAAGTTGTGAGACATGGCAATGACATGTTCCTCAGTGATGCCGTCAATCCTTGCTATCCTGAAAGCATCCTTAAGGCTAATGCTTTCTTTCATGAGAAAGTCAATTCCTTCCTTGTCCCAATAGCCCCTTCGTTGAATAATAATATCCTTGTAAAAGACCTCAAGAGCCGTAACTATGCTAACAACGCAGCCTCTCCTGACTTCATTTGCAATTCGATCCTCGGTTTCAAGGCTTATCATCTTGCTATGCACATCTTGGATCAATCTCAATCTCTCCAAGAAATTGTTTGAAGAAGAAATATCCTTCTTTTTAACTAGTGCTGTCAAAAAATCCAAGTCAAGTTTAGCCATAGAACGGGGATACTAGTCTAATTTAAAGATACATTACCAAGGTGTTTGGACAATTACCACTAAACTCAGTAATTTACTATGACGCAAAATAATCACAAGAATCTAACAGCCTCTCATACCAATGCCAAAAATATTTGACAACATAGAGCAACATCTGAATGTTGGTCTAAACGAAACCCTAGAGCACTCACAACGAGCAGATTTTTGCGTGGGTTATTTCTATTTGAGCGGGTGGAAGCAGGTCGCATCACAGGTTGATAATTTAACTGGTGCAATAGTTCAGGAAGGAAAAGAGGAAATCCATCGCAAGTGCCGCCTATTGGTTGGGATGCACAAGATGCCAATCGATACAATACGTGAATACTATGCGAGGAGACCAGATGAGGTTGACATGCAGCAAGGTGATGTGCCCCCTCTAAAGAAAAAACTTGCTCAACAATTTAGAGAACAACTAACAACTGGATTTCAGACAGATGCAGATGAAAAAGCCTTGCGCAAATTGAGCAAGCAATTAAAGGAAAAGAAAGTTGTTGTAAAGTTACATTTACGACACACCCTTCATGCTAAACTTTATTTATGCTTTCTTAAAGAAAGAAATCGAGTCGAGGGCTTTGTTGGGAGCAGTAACCTTACTTTATCAGGACTACAGAAACAAGGTGAACTCAATGTTGATGTGCTAGAACAAGATGCAGCCATAAAGCTATCCAAATGGTTTGAAGATAGATGGAATGATCGATGGTGTATTGATATTACAGAAGAATTGATAGAAATAATCGATAGTAGTTGGGCATCTGAAAAACTCTACTCTCCTTATCACATATATCTAAAAATGGCTTATCACCTGTCACAGGAAGCCAGAGCAGGACTTAGTGAATACCGACTACCTAGAGTCTTCCAACAAGAGTTGTTTGAATTCCAACAAGCTGCTGTAAAAATTGCTGCTAAGAAGTTAGATAAGCGTGATGGAGTCTTAATTGGAGATGTTGTTGGACTTGGGAAGACTATTACCGCATGTGCTCTAGCCAAAATGTTTGAAGAAAGTAACTTTTACTCAACCTTAATCATTTGCCCTCCCAATTTGATACCTATGTGGAAAGAGTATATCGAAAGATATGATCTAAAGGCATACGTAATATCAATTGGATCAGTTCAAAGTCAGTTAGCAGATTTGAGAAGGTTCAAACTAGTAATCATAGACGAAAGTCATAATCTACGCAATGATCAAGGGAGTCGATACCGTTCTATAAAAAGTTATCTAGATGAAAATGAAAGTAAAGTGATTCTACTTTCAGCAACGCCTTACAACAAATCATTCATCGATCTTTCCAATCAATTGCGGTTATTCCTATCCGATGACAAAGATTTAGGAATCAGTCCCGAAAGGTATATTGCTGATCTTGGTGGACAGGTTCAATTCATGGCAAATCATACTGAGACATTCATTCGAAGTATTAGAGCATTTGAATGGAGTGAACATGCAGATGATTGGAGGGAATTAATGCGACTTTATCTTGTTCGCAGGACTAGAAGTTTTATTAAAACTAATGCCTCGTCCTGAAAAAAGTTGACAGTTTTTAATGTTTAATTCTACCTCAAGTTTACACTTAAAGTTTAATCCTGCAAACCGTTTACATTTGTTGAAC
>JBGTGG010000435.1:0-5694 GCA_041746855.1 Cyclobacteriaceae bacterium
CAGGAGAAGTTTGTTTTGGAAGCATAAAAAAATCTGCAAGGTTTTCGATATCAAAATCGATTTTCTTGCAGATTTTAACAACTCATTTGTATACTTTTTATTAGAAATTAAATCCCATTCAGCTTTTTAAGGGACGACTAAGTACACAAATTTTCAAAACACTTCTGATTGATCTCTCCATGAATTACTACATGGGATTTAATACGATTCTTCAAGAAGACATATCTTATTCGGTAAACAATGCTACTCCTGAGAAAGGTAGCGCTATCAGCAAAGGTAATTTCTGGAATGTCAATTTTGGATTAAGATATCCGATCAGTAACTTTTGGCAATAACCCGTCAGACCGCCTGCCTTTGCCGAAGCTTGCGCAGGCAGGCTCAAAGCGGTCAGACGTGTTTAAGGCCGAGTTGGTACAACCGTACGCTTCTTACCAATCATCAATACCCCGAAGAGAATTAAAACCGTTCCCGCAATCTGCAATGCAAAGATCGGTTCATGCAAAAAGATATACGCTTGAATGATAGTAGATACCGGGCCAATACTCGCCACAATAGCGGTGTTATCAGCACCTAATCTTTTGATACTTTCTGAAACCAAATACGAAGGCACAACGGTGGCGATGATCGCCATCAAAAAAGCATACACATATACCAGCGGTGTAAAATTCCATAACGACAAATCAGAAGTGATAAAGAAATGCGTGAGCACACCAATACCCGCAAAACTCATCGCATAACTATTGAATTTGGCAGCGCCAATAATTGGGATGATACGCCCACTCCCAACAATGTAGGTCGCGAAAGTAACCGCACACAACAAAATTAATCCGGAACCTAGATAAAAATTGGGATCCTGATCTTCAATTTTCACTTCGCCTAGAAACGCCAGCACCAGTCCCGCATAGGTTAAGAGCAATGCAATGTATTGTTGCTTTTTGATTTTCTCTTTGAAGACAAAACTTGACATCAGCACCACAAAAGTGGGATAGATAAAAAGGATCAACCGCTCGATGCCCGCTGAAACGTATTGCAATCCTAAGAAATCAAGTAGACTGCTCACGTAATATCCTAAGCAACCGATGATGGCAATTTGGATCCATTGCTTTCCGGTGAATTTTACATTGTTGGTTTTCTTGGAGAAGAAAAAGGCAGACACCACAAAGAAGGGCAATGAAAAAACCATGCGCAGTGCGAGCAAAGCAATGGCATCTACTTCTGTATCGCGATACGCGAGCTTTACGAAGATCGCTTTTGATGAAAAACAGATTGCGCCAAGAAGCGAGATCAGGATTCCAATCCCAATTTTTTGAGGAGGCAGGGTCTTGATAGTAATAGAATTTGAATTTGATTTTAAAACATGGCAATTTATTGGATTGTTAAAGAATTATATCCAAATACCTTCGGAATAAAATCTGGTTGGTGGGTGCGATGATTAACGAACATCAGTCTGGGAGGATTTGATTTTTGATACCAACAGCTACATGATTTCCTAATCAGATCTTTGGTCTGGGGTTGTATTTTGATAAGACCGTTTTAATAACTATTTTTAATTCGAGACAGAAACTTTTTTTTAGCACTCTCAAATGGCAGCACGTTAGCAAACACATTAAAAATCATGAAAAAATTATCCGCATTTTTATTACTAATTATTATCTTCTTCGGTTGTAAACGGACAGACGGACAGGTATCTGAAAAAGAATCATTCAGTATCTCAGGAACAATAGATGGAGATTATGCTGACTTTATCTTTTTGGGCTACGGAAAAACAAAAGATAGTGTACAGGTTGTAAACAACAGGTTTCTATTTAAAGGAAGTGTTGAGCGCCCCACTCAAGCTTGGCTAAATTTAAGACCGGATGCAACAATCGCTTGGGTATACATTGAAAACAGTGAAATAGAAATTAAGGCGGAATACGAGAAAAAAATTCAGAAAGGAAAATCGCTCAATATTTTAAAAATAACCCATATACAAGGGTCTCGTTCAGCTGACATCCAAAAGGAATATAGGGAATTTTGCCAAGAGAATAAGATAAAAGAAAACTTCCAAAATTTATTGTTTACTAAGCTTGATACTTTTTTTCAGAAAAACAGAACGCATCCCCTTTGTGGAACAATTCTAGCGGATCTCGCTACGGTCAATCCTGTTCTTTCAAATGAGGAGCTTACTCATCTGTATGCTAAGCTTGACACTACCATGCAAAATACAGAAGACTTGCAGATGTTTAAAGATGGGATTTCAAAACTAGCCGAATATGGAGTCGGAAAATCATTTCTAAAATTCAAACTACCTGATCTGGAAAATAAGGAGATTGATATTGAGTCTTATTTAGGAAAAATTATACTGATTGATTTTTGGGCTTCTTGGTGTGCACCGTGCAGGGCAAAACATCCTGATTTAATTAAACTTAAAAATCGAATTAAAAATGACCGGTTTGATATCGTTAGCATTTCAGTAGATGATAGCAAAGAGAAATGGATCAATGCTGTTAAAAAAGATAATCTATTTTGGACAAATTTAATTGATATAGAAATGCGGGTAAACAACGAGCTTGGAATTCTGGCGATCCCCGCCAATTATCTGATTGATGGAAATGGGATTGTCTTAGGTGTCAATTTATCAATTGAACAAATCGAAGGGACTGTACTTAATTCACTAAAAGAGTAACTCCATTTTTTCAAGGAGTTAAGTACTAGGAGTAGGTTCACAACTCACAAAATGAACCTTCCGCAATCCACAAATCTTTAAACTCCACTAACAAAAACTGCTCTTTCACAGCCGGATCATTTTGAATCACTTCCTTGTTGAGATCACCTTTCATAATAAGGATGCCCCCATCGTCATTGTCAAAAATTCCTTCGGTGATCACATTGCCGGTAGTGATAATCTGTTTCAGATAATCATCATGAGCTTTAAAAGTTTTTGGACCTTGCTGTACGTTGAACTTGGTGATGTTGGAGGTGTAGCGTATAAAACGGTATTCAACCATTTGGTAGCCCGTGTCAACGGCACAAACACCACCATGACGCGGGGTATAGTGTAGCGTTTCGATATTCCAGCGGTTGGCCCGAATGCCTGGATCTGTGCTCAGCCATTCGGTTACTTCAGGAATAGAAGTACTGTTGAAAATAAAAATCCCACCACCTTTATTGAAAGGTCCCGCGACCAATAGTTTTCCTTCCTTGGCTAAGCGGTCGATGTTGGCCATGTGGCCTTCCATTAATTTATCAACTTCTTCTTTCGGAAGTTCCTTTTTATCAGGGTTGGTATTCAGGAACACAAAAACATACGGAGCCTTTTGTGAAATTCCGGAAAGGGATACAAAACAAAAGAAGCAAAAAAGCAGGATGCGGGAATTCATATGCTAAAGTAAGGAAACGTTGGAAGTTAATTAGTTTATTTAGGCGGAACAAAAATTTTACAGTTAAAAGAATTCAAGTATTTTAGTGTCAGTAGGTACATAACTATTGAGATAATAATTTAAAAAGTATATGAGACTGATAGCATCCATTTTCATTTTATCCTTTGTCTCCTTCTTTTCTCTAGGTCAAGCGAATTCCTCTTTTGAAATATTGGGTACGGCAAAGGGATTCCCGGATAGCACATTTTTGCTGTTGGATTATATAGATGGCAGTAGTAAAGTACTGGACTCTGCAGTTGTTGTTGGTGAAAAGTTTACCTTCAAAGGCAATCTTAATACAAACGCAACACGCGCTTTAATTAAAACCAAAAATTTGAGTGATTATAAATTGTTCTGGCTTGAAAATTCTACAATCGCCTTCAATGCTGAAAAAGGAAAATTTAGGGAAGGAGCAGTTACGGGTTCAAAATTGTTGCAAGAACAAAATGAGCTGGATCTGTTAATAAAAGGCAAATCGGATAAAAAAAGAGTAGAGCTGGAGAAGGACTACGTAAGAAGAAATCCGAATTCTTTGATAAGCGTTTATCTTTTGAGTGTTTACAGCTCTACCTGGGGAAGGGACACAACAATTGTTTTATATGAGGCGCTTTCAGATGAACTAAAAGAAACATTGTATGGCAATGCCATTAGTGAATTCATTGCGCTTAATAAAAATTTGGCAGTTGGCGACCGGTATGTTGATTTTTCGCAAGAAGACACACAAGGCAAAATTGTTAACCTTTCTGATTTTGAAGGTAAAATTGTGTTGCTGGAATTTTGGGGTTCCTGGTGCGCCCCTTGTCGGAAACAAAACCCGGAGTTGGTGAAAATTTACCAGGAGTTTAACGGCAAAGGTTTTGAGGTTTTGGGAGTGGGCGTAGAAACAAGGAAGGAGGCCTGGCTGAAGGCAATAGAAACGGACAAGCTTCCTTGGACAAACGTTTCTGATTTGAAAGGAGATAAGAACGCAGCGGTTTTGATGTATGGAGTTTCTTATTTCCCTGCCAATTTTTTAATCGATAAAACAGGTACCATTGTGGCGCGCGATTTAAAGGGTGATAAACTAAGAAGAAAGTTGCGGGAACTAATGGATGCAGAGTAATCTTAAGCAATTAAAATCTATAGAGATATAAAAACTCACCAATTATGAAATATGATAAATTAATTATTGGACTTGGCACGTTGGTGGTCATTGGAGGCTCTGTTATGAAAATTATGCATCTGCCTTATGCGAGTACAACTTTGTTGTTTGGTTTAATAGGAATGAGTGTTTTTCAAACGTGGCATGTGGCACAATTGAAAAAGAGAATTCAAGAGTTGGAAAAGGGTGAGAGGTAAACGTTGTCATCCAAGCCAGATAATTCTAATAGTTTGACGCATTTCAACTCTGTACACCACTCCCATCCGTCACAACGAATGCATACAATCGCCCAACCTTACAAATGAAATTTTTCAAAAACCATTTCCCTTTTCTTCTACTCCTTCTCCTTCTTTCCTCTTGTCAGAAAAAACAAAAAGTAGAAGTCAATATCATTCCACAGCCGGTTAACATTTCCGTGGGAAGCGATTGGCTATCCTTAAGCAAGGAAATAACCATTGTAGCCAAAACAAATGATGAGAAAAAAGTCGCGCTGGTGTTGCAGGAATTTTTGAAATCAAAAGAATTAGAATCTACAATTGGCGATGCAACCACTTCCTCAAAAAGGGCAATTGTTTTGGAAACGATAGCTGACAATTCACCAGCCGAAAGCTACCAGCTTTCCATTGATGAAAATGGCGTAAGAATTTCAGCAAGCACAGGTGCAGGTTTGTTTTACGGAGTGCAGACATTATTTCAACTTTTTCCCACGGATGGTTCTGCTCAACTTCCGTATGTCAAGATTTCCGATGCACCACGGTTTTCGTACCGCGGACTTCACCTGGACGTAGGTCGTCATTTTTTTCCAGTTTCATTTATCAAAAGATACATCGACCTGATGGCGCATTATAAACTCAATACGTTTCATTGGCACTTAACCGAAGATCAGGGTTGGCGGATAGAAATAAAAAAATATCCAGAACTTCAGGAGATAGCAGCCTTCAGAAAGGAAACAGTAATTGGTCGTGCTACCACGCGCACGCGCAATGAACGACATGAATATGATAATGCTCGTCATGGAGGTTTTTATACACAGGAAGAAATAAAAGAAGTGGTTGCGTATGCTGCCGATCGATTTATTACCGTGGTGCCGGAAATTGAAATGCCGGGTCATGCGCTGGCAGCATTGGCCGCTTATCCGGAGTTGGGTTGCACGGG
>JBGTGG010000436.1:0-2231 GCA_041746855.1 Cyclobacteriaceae bacterium
CTGGCGTTACTTTTTGGTGACGAGGCCAAATAGATTGCACACTGTGATAATATGATGCGCGCTTCCGGATAACCGATTACATTCACCGCCTGAAAAGTATTGTTGGCCATTACCAACGCGGTGGGGTTGGCATTGCCGATGTCTTCAGCGGCAAGGATCAACATTCTTCGCGCGATAAATTTTACATCTTCCCCGCCTTCAATCATGCGGGCAAGATAATAAACTGCTGCGTTGGGATCGCTACCGCGAATGGATTTGATAAATGCTGAAATGATATCGTAATGCTGTTCCCCGCTTTTATCGTAGATGGCAATTTTCTTTTGCGCCACATTCATCACCAATGCATCGTTGATAATTATTTTTTGATCAGGAAATGATTCAACGATTAGTTCGATAAGGTTCAGAAGTTTTCGCGCATCACCACCAGACAAATTAAGCAACGCCTGATGTTCTTCAATCACAATTTCGTGTTTGGAGATTTCTTTGTCACTTTTCAAAACGTGTGCAACGAGTTGAAGAAGTTCGTCTTCAGATAATGGTTTTAACACGTAAACCTGACAGCGGGAAAGCAAGGCGGAGTTCACTTCAAAGGATGGATTCTCCGTAGTCGCGCCTATCAAGGTGATTGTTCCTTTTTCAACAGCGCCAAGCAAGGCATCTTGTTGTGCCTTATTGAAGCGATGGATTTCATCAATAAATAGAATAGAGCGTGGTGCATGTTTTGCTTTTAGGATTACTTCCCGAACTTCTTTCACCCCGGCATTGATCGCACTTAAAATATGAAAGGGTTTGTTGATCTCGTTGGCGATAATATTGGCGAGGGTTGTTTTGCCAACTCCCGGAGGCCCCCATAAAATCATAGAAGGAATATTCCCGACACGGATAGCTTGCCGGATAATGCCGTTTGGGCCAACCAGATGGGCCTGACCAATAAGATCATCCAGCCGGTTGGGACGCATGCGTTCTGCTAAGGGAGCCTGACTAAATAAAGACATTATAACTGCAAGAAAGCGACAATTGCATTAACCACTAGTGCAACAAGCATGAAAAGGGAGAAAATTCCATTCAGGAGGAAGAATTTTACTGTGGTTTTAAATTTTCCTTGTTGGTAGACTCTCCGCATAGCAACCCACAGGTAAACCTGGATGCCCAGGAAAACGATGATTGAAAACCAATCCATTCCCGGAATTAGTTCGATCAGCAAAGAAGCTATCCCTACCAAAAAGAAAAAGTTATAGAAGTAAATGGTAAACACCAGGTGTTCGGTATAAAAGAAATCCCTTCGGATGTAAAGCAATTTTAGAATGAGCGCAAAAATTGGGAGCAAAAAGAAAAATGCTTTTGGCGAGTGCGAAAGGAAAGCTGCGGTAAACGCTTTATTAAAGTCTTCTTTTCTTCCTTTGTATTTATCATTGATTTCGATCTCACGGTATTGTGCCATACGTTCAATGAAGTTGTCGCGTTTATCTTCTGCAAATGTTAATTGTATTGAGTCATACTCTTGTTTTGATTTGTAGGCCATCGATCCCAGTGTAAAAATTTTGTCGTCCGATTTTTTGATTTTATTTTTTATTGAATCAGGAAGGGTCGGGTCATTCAAATCAATGTCTTTAATATTTTTTTTCTTACCATCAATTTCTATTGTATTGTTGGATTGAATAACATTGGTATCTTCCTCCGGAAGGGAGAGGTATAACAGAAAAAACAAAAAGCTAATAAAAACATATGCCCGTGCAGGGTGGTAGTAGCGTTCCCTTCGTCCGTTGTTATACTCTTTCACCAGAAAGCCGGGCTTGCTCAACAGAGTCCAGCCCGTTTGGAAAAACTTGGATTCAAAGCTGGTGAACGACCCAATGAAGTTCATGATCAGTTCACCCAGTGTTTGTCTTTTGGGGATATCTTTTTGCCCACAATGCGGACAGAATTTATCGGTTAGTGGAGTGCTGCAGTTTAAGCACACCCGGTTTTCATTTGAAAGGTCGGCATTGCCAGCCTGTTCAGCATCCACCATTCCCTCCGAAAGGGGAAGGGATTTTCCTAGTTCGTCCATCTATTTTTTTATACACAAACAAAGTAAGTAAAGAATATAGAATTGGAAAGCGAAGTTGTTACCTCATTCTTGGCCATTACTATTGGATTGGGATTCCAGTTATTTTTGGCGGGGAGAGAGCAGAGTGAAAAATAAGAAGGCCTCCATTTCTGAAAGCCTTTCTAAAGTAGCGGGGACAGGA
>JBGTGG010000437.1:0-2163 GCA_041746855.1 Cyclobacteriaceae bacterium
GACACCAAACGTATTTTGAAAAACTAAACTACAAATTTACACTGAACCCCGCCATTGATTATGCACTTTGTTGGCAGCTGCCTTCTTACTCAAATCTATTTCCATAAGCTCTTTAATTCTTCAACTTCATTGTCTGTCAGCATTCTTGTCTTTGATGGTAATTTGAATTTTGCCTTCTTTTTGAATTCTGTCCAGGAGACTTTATCTGTATCTGAGTTTGAGTCGTCATGATACAATTGAATAAATTCACCGTCCTTGTCCTTTCGTAAAATTGTCGATGGTGGGTAAACAAAGCATCTAGTTTTCTCGGAATTTGTCCACTTAATAGCTATTTGGTCCCCCTCTTTTATTTCTTTAGAAAATTGGGTCTTAGCTGGCCACTGAATAAATCCAATGTCTTCTTCATCAATCCCTTCCTTTTTAGAAATCACCTTGCTTGTTTTCTCAACTGTCTCCCTTATTTTTTCAAATGCTTTGTCCTTTAATGGAAAGACCTGAATGAACCAATAAGCATTTCCGAATTTCTTATTTCTCGTCTGAGATTTTTTAGTCGGTTTAAATGGTCTCTTAATTACTTTAATTTTTAAGAGTTCATCAATTTTCTCACGTGTCAATAGTTCTGATTCACGAATTAGGTTGTGACAAAAAGATTTTGCTTGTGATATTAATTTGTCGTTTGTTGTGACTATAGCCGATTCGGTCAGTGTTTCAGCACTGCTTTTTGAAAGATTAGCTGAACCAATTGTAAGAATTCTCTGTCCGACTAAGAATTTGGAATGCAAAGTTGAATTTGAATAAACTGTAACTCCTTTCTTAAAGTAATAGTCAATTGTCTTAGCGGAAGTTTCTCCGAATTTGATTCCAAAGTCCGATGCGTCACAAACTAATATGTCCCCCTTTGCTAATTTTAACTTGTCAGAAGTAACGTATGCAATGCAAGCAGTCTTCTTTTGTTTCCCTTTTAATAAGGAGTTCACTTTATTCCAGATGTCCCCAGTTAAGAATTTGTCCATTCACTGAAATTTTTTAGAAGGTTGCTGCCAACGCTCGGCTATGGCAAGTGGCGGTTTTTGAAAAACGTTTTTGTCCACCGTAACCGAACGCAATAGCAAGATAAATATTTTCGTCAACACATTCGCCCGCCATTTGACATAGCTATTGTTGGCAACTGTGCGTTTCTGTCGACCGTTTTAACTTGTCGATTGTCCTTCGTCATAGTCGTTTAGTTTAAAGTTATTCATTAAGTCCATTGTTAATTTTAAGGTCGGACTGAAACGCTCTCTCTTTTGTGTTCTAAAGTTCAGTGTCCCGTTTTATATAGTCACACTTGTCAGTGGTTGATAATATAAAGATTCTTTAGTGAGATTAATTCTTCTATCTTTTTTCTTATCTCAATTCGAAGTCTAATCTTAATTAGGAGTCGCTTTATCCAATTTTTCTCATTTAGAATAGTCAACGAATATTTGTCCGTCAGTTCTTTTTTTATATCGTCCACTTTTTTCTGGAACTCGCTTGTTTGCTCCAATTTCTCTCCGCCTCCTTCAATCAAGTTAATTTGTCTAGTATGTTTCGTTTTCATTTTATTTTCTCGGTTGGGTGAATCTTATTTCAGCATGGTTGCCAACGTTCAGTGCATGATGCGTGGCGTTTCGAAGCCTACATTGTCCACCGAACGAGCACGAAATATAGCAAACAACTTTTAAATATAACACAGTCGGCCGCCATGCATTATGCACCTTGTTAGCATCTGTTTGGCGTTGAGGTCGCACGAGGTGATGGTTCTACGAAGTGCATCAGCATCTCATCATCGTAAGCTGCACGATCAACGAAGTGGTAGCGTTGGCGCGGTCGGGCGGGTGGACGAGTGAGGTGCTCGTATTTTCGTGCAGTTACTTTCTCATGATCGGTGATAGACTTTCCACGGAGTAGTGATGTTCCGTGTTTGGGGCCAAATTGATGCTAACGCTCGGCTATGGCAAGTGGCGGTTTTTGAAAACGTTTCTGTCCACCGAAACCAAACGTAGTAGCAAGATAAATATTTTCGTTAACACTTTCGCCCGCCATTTGACATAGCTATTGTTGTATGCAGTTGGGTTCTGGTCGTATTGTTCCAATTATTAATCCGGTTTTTAATTCTTTTTTAACGGTCATTCATTCATCTTT
>JBGTGG010000438.1:0-8846 GCA_041746855.1 Cyclobacteriaceae bacterium
TTGAATAGTGGCAATATCAAAGTATCCTATGACCGGTTCATCGGGATTGTCCTTCCTAAAAATATTGCCTTTTACCCTCCCCGGCTGGGGATCAAACAAGCCGCCCAACTGCTCTGTTGTCTTCTGCAAATTCAACCAATAGGTATAGGCTTCTTCTGTAAGTGAACGTTGTTTTACCAATATACTATATTTGGTTATGAGTTTTTGAGATCCAACCGGTATCTCATTAACAACAAAATTTGAAATAATATCAGTACTCAACTGTTCAGATGAACCAATTATTATTTTCTGGGAGGGTATTGTTCTCCAACACTTATATAAATATTCAGAAGGTGGGATATCCACTATTGTGTCATTTTCATATTTATAAAGTGATAAAAATGCAGAAGTATATTCATATGTTTCTTCAAAGGTCCACTGGTAATACCACGTGTTGTTGGCGTTATCATGCGTATTGACTAGAATTTCGAATCCATCACGTAATTGATTTGTCCTCCATCCCAAACTATCAATCGGAGGAGTGCTTTTCATCCCAACATATTCTGAGAAATACTCTCTACCATCCGACCGCCTTATTTTTAGTCTATATTGCTGGTCATTATTGATAATGAAATTATCATTTCGATATGTACCGTCACCAACGCTATTCAAGGTATATAAAACTCCATCGCCATCTTCAATATGAAGTATCGCATTTAATTCCGTGGGAAATGGGTTCTCTGAAGCTAACGGCAATGCCCTGGTAAGTTTTACTTCTACGACACCCTCGGTACTATTGATAAATCCATCTACCACAAGAAAATTGACATCCTCGTTTGACACCGGAGGTGGATAATCTTCAACACAACTCAGCAAACTGAGCATTGGATAGAAAAATAAGTGACCTATTTTCATCCAGCTAAAATTTAAAATTATAAGTAACCGTTGGAATCGGGCGTGCAAAAATAGAAAGCTGGTATCCTTTTATCACACCATTCTCTGAGGTAAAATAAACAGAATACGCATTTGCTCTGCCTGTAAGATTATACACAGAAAAAGTCCATGAACTGTGCGCTAGTTTTTTGATTTTATGATTGCCTTCAATGTTGATTGAAAAATCCGTCCTGAAATAATCGGGTATGCGGTAGGCATTCCGATCGGAATAATAAACACGCTGCGTTCCACCCAGTTCATATTTAGCAATCGGCAAGGTGATCGGACGGCCGGTACTATACGTTACATTCAAAGAGAAGTTAAACCGTCTACTAACCTTATAATTTCCTATGAAGTTAAAGGCATGTGGTTTGTCATAACTACTCGGATAATAGTCACCATCGTTTATAGTCTCGGTCGCATACTCGCCCTGGGTTTTTAAAAGTGAACGGGAATAGGTATAGCTGATCCAACCATTTAATTTCCCCAGTGATTTCTTTAGAAGAAACTCAATTCCATACGCTTTTCCTTCGGAGTCCAATACCTCGGTCTCCAGATGATTGTTGTTCAACAAAATTGCGCCATCTTTAAAATCAAGTGTGTTCGACATGATTTTATAGTATGCTTCAACAGACATTTCGATAGTGGTACCTTTCAAATTTTTATAATACCCTACTGAAAACTGATCTCCGATTTGTGGCCCAATGTAAGAGTCGCTCAACTTCCAAATATCAGTGGGGGCAATGGCAGTGGTGTTGGATAGCATTTGAATGTATTGCCGCATTCGATTATAACTGAATTTTACAGAGGAGTTGTTAGAAATGGAGTAACGCACTGAAAACCTTGGTTCTAAACCTCCATAATTGGCTATCGATTTACCAGCCGAGTAATGCGTGGTATCCTGAATTGTTGATTGACTTTTAGGTGCGCCTTCGGCATACGTGTAAACATCGCGTGGTCCACGGCTCGTGTAAAATGAATAGCGTAATCCACCATACACAGAGAGCTTCGAATTCACTTCATAATTTTCACCAATATAAATAGCACTTTCAATTCCTTGTTCGTGTTGTATTAAATTTTGCGCTACCTCCGACTCACTTCCGATTGGATTATAATTACCCGGCTCTATACCATAACGGACGATGCTAGCTCCAGCAGTAATCGTATGCTGGGCATTAAAAAAATAACTCATGTCTGCTTTTGCATTCCATTGTTGGATTGAAAAATCCAGTGATGCTGCATTCACAGGATTGCTATCGCTTTCAACGGAATACCGATACTGGTTTACAGCTCCTGTAAACACCCCGTATAGTTTTTTATTAAAAACATGTTTCCATTTCACAGATCCATTCCAATCACCATAGCTATACAGCGTATCGCTATTCAACGTGAATTTATCTTTACTCATATAAGCGGAGAAAAATAAATTGTTGTTGTCATCAATGATATGGTTTACGCTTGCATTCATATCATAAAAAGAAGCGGTACTGTTCTGCAATTCCTTTGCATCCAGTTTTCTGAGTATCCAATCGGAATAGGTCGATCGAAATCCCAACAGAAAGGTAGTCTTATCTTTAATGATTGGGCCTTCCAGGGAAAGCCTGGCGGTAATCGGGCTAATGCCTCCTGATCCACTTATCTTTTTTGAATTTCCTTCGCGCGTGCTTACATCCAACACCGATGATAATCGCCCACCATACTCAGCATTGATCCCACTTTTATAAAGTTCAACACTCTTTAAAACATCAGGATTAAAAGTAGAGAAGAATCCAAATAAGTGCGAAGGATTATAAACCGTGGCATCGTTAAAAAGTATTAGATTTTGATTGGTAGCCCCACCCCTCACATTTATCCCGCTGGTTCCTTCACCCACCGTCTGGACTCCTGGTAGTGTCAGCATTACTTTCATAATATCCGTTTCCCCCATTACCAACGGCAACTGCTTCATGGTTTTAATGTCCAACTTTTCAACACCCATCTCCATGCTCGATACCATTGCACCCCGGTCCGATTCCACTAACACTTCTTTTAGCGGGGTAATATCCTCTTCCATTTCAATATCAATTTTTCCATCACCATAGAGCATCACCTGCCGTGTGGTGGTTTTCATTCCAATACTTTGAATGGTAATTTCATGTCGACCCTTTGGAATGGTTAGGGAAAAATAACCAAACTGATTTGTTGAGGTACCCATTGAAGATGTCTTTATGTAAAGGGAGCCACCAATGACTGACTCTCCGGACTTGCTATCCCGGATAACACCCGTAATAGTAGCCGATCCCGAGAGGTCATTCGTTTTCTTTCCGATGATATAAAGTTTTTCCTCTGCTATTTTCTTTGCTTTCTCTTTTCCATCAAAATCCGAATAATCAAACGCTGTTTGAGTCCCGGCCTGGCTACCATCAAAGAATCCAATTGGCAATTCTGCCAACACTTTCCTGTTATGGGTAATAAAGATTGACGTACCCGCAATGGTATACAAAAGAGGCGTGGCCTGAAGCGCCTGGTCCAAAGCCGCATCAATTGGAATTTTATTTCCTTCAAAAGAAATGCGTATACTATCGGTTACTTCTGTTTTGTAATAAAAGTGATATTTCGTCTGGCCTTCTACCGCCTTAACAAATTCATCAAATGAAACCGAATCATAGCTACCCGAAATCGTTTGATAATTCTGTGCATACACCCAACCGCTACAGGAAACTGCCAACAAAAGTGATGTAATGATTTTCTTCAATAAATTTCTACAATGCATTACAAGATTTTATTATTCTAATAACTGATCTTTCAAAATCTTTTTGGAATGGAAGAGATTGTTCACGAAGGATTTGATTGACGTTGTCTTCAAAATCACTTAACACCAACCGAACAGATCGCTTACTCTTAATGGGATAAAATGTATTGTTGCGAAACAGATAATACTTATTCTTTTCATTAAACTCTTCTTCAATAGTGCTGGAAGAAATTATCTCCTTAAATTCCTTGGTTCTTCTCGCGTAGAACTTGATTTCGCCATCAACAAGTAAATCATAAAACCCGGGTTGAAGTGCTGTGTTCGGTAACCACACAAAGGTGTGGCCATCCAATAAGAAGTAATCGACTTTTTCTGACACCAATTGAACAGAGTTACCACCAAAGTAATCCTGGATAATCACTTTATCCTTAAAGATATCATAGAGCATTTCCTCATCGGAGTATAAACTTCCATTGTAGAAAACCGATCCAACCAACCAATCTTCATGAAAGTAAGGATGCTGATCATTCCCTTTGTGATAAGGCCGGTAATCGATTCCTTCAAATAAATGGATATTATCTCTGATCTTGTCTTTGTAAATAGCCTGCGCGTTGAGCAATGCCGCAGACACATAACTTGAATCTGCTGAATACGATTGCGCAGATATCCACGAAATGGGTGAAAATATAATCCAAATGAGGAGCAGTTTCTTCATGCACTAAATTAGTGAGGGGTGAAAATAAATTAAATAGCAGTAGGTAAAGGTACCACTCATCAGAAATAACACGCGAATAATTTTACCCTAGTATGATTGTGCATTCTGTCTACCTTCAGAAGTCGTCAGCTTTTTATCTCCTCTCTTCCATCGGCATACAACGCGAACCTTCCTTTATCACGTGGATGTGCTTGCTCGCGTTCCGGCCACGGCCATCCCCCAAATTGGGTGCGTTGATATTCTTCGAAGGCCTCATAAATTTCTGCTTGCGTGTTCATCACGAATGGCCCGTGTTGTGCTACCGGCTCGTTAATTGGTTTCCCTTGCAGCACCAACAAATAACAATCTTCTGCTCCAGATTCTAAGGTAATGTCCATTTCAGGACGCACCTGAACTGCATGGTTGGATGGAATTTCTTTCCCCTCCAGCTTTATTGAACTTCCCTTATAAAAATAGAGTGACCGGTTCAGGCCTTTCTCCCCTTTCGGTAATGTCCAAGTTGCTCCGGTCTCGAGCTTAATAGTCAGAATCAAAACATGGTTTTCAGGATTGGCCGCCCACGAATCCGGTGTTGGATCCAATGCACTCACATCACCAATCTTTCCGGCAACTACTTCCACCTGAACGGTCTTCCCGTTTTCATCTTGCTCTTTTATAACCGGAATCGATTCCCCCCATAACATTTTGAAATGGGGCTCCACAAACTTGGATGCTTTTGGCAGGTTCAACCATATTTGAAATATCTCGAAGGGATTGGGTTTGTCTCTATAAATAAGTGGAAACATTTCAGAATGCTGCACCCCTTTGCCAGCAGTCATCCATTGTACATCATCCTTGCTAAATCGTCCGGCTGCACCGAGCGAATCTGTATGGTCAACAAAACCCTCTTTGCAAATCGTAACGGTTTCAAAACCACGATGTGGATGGTACGGGAATCCGGGCATCGTTTCACCGTGGTACATGCGCCATCCATCTTTAATGGTAAAATCTTGTCCGATATTTCGACCCGCCAGTGACACCGCAGGCCCCATATGATCATTCCCTTTTGGAAATTCATCGCGATGATGTACGCAAAACAAAAATGGATCTTGTGTTTTCCAAGGAAACCCTAATGGGGTTACATTCAGTATACTTTCGTTCATAACAATTTTCTTCGTTGAGTTTTGAAAACACTTCCCATCTTAAAATAGTTTTGGAACTACACTACACAATTTTAATCCCTTCCGGGGAAATGGAAATCTTCTTCTCCTTATATAAAGACCCGATAGCCTTTTTAAAAACCTTCTTGCTCATTCCAAATTTCGAGTAGATTTCTTCTGGCGAACTCTTGTCCGAAACAGGCATAAATCCATGGTTATGCTGTAGTATCGCAAATACTTCTTGTGATGTTCCGTCAATGAAATTTTCATATCCAATCGGTTGAAGGGAAATATCCAGTTTATTATCCTCACGAATATTCTTTACGTATCCGGGAAGCTTATCCCCAATATTCAAGGGTTTGAATATCTCGTTTTCATAGATCAATCCCTTATGAAGATTGTTCACAATCACAGAATATCCTAAATCTGTTTTTTGCATTACCAGCAATTCCACAGCATCGCCCTCTGTCACGGTCAGGGTTTCATTATCCAAATGCTTTTCAATTTTATTGCTCGCATAAAGCCGGTCTGTTTCAGCATCCAACATCATGTTCACAATGTACCACCGATCAACTTCCATTTTTTGGCGTTGTTCATTATTAGGAACCAGCAATTCCTTTTCCATCCCCCAATCCATAAAGGCACCCACATACGAAACATCCGTCACCCGAAGGAATGCAAATTTGTTCAATAAAATTTTAGGGGTAATGTTGGTGGCGACCTTTCGATCTTCGTGATCACGATAGATAAAGACCGTGATCTTCTCATCCAATGCAAATTTCTTGGGACAATACTTGTTCGGTAGTAAAACATCTTCTCCCGCATCATCACCTAAATACAGACCCACACTTGTTTCGCGTAAAATCCTCAATTCGTTATACTGTCCTACAGCAATCATGATTAATTATTTCTTGTAAAATTAAGCAATTTAAATGAGGTCCTTGAGTTCAAGAAGTATTCCCACCACCCCTAAAAACAAACACAAAGGCGAGTAGACCTTTGTATCCATCTTGGCAAAAGGAGTCTGCTTCACTTTCTTGAAAAATCCGATGTATTTAAAATCCCCAATGGCGCGAACAATAAAAATTGTACTAATGACCCATCCGGCATAATTAAGAACCAGCGCGGGAAGGTGAAGATCAACAATTGAACTCTTAAAAAAATAAAAGACACAAAACAGCAGAAGACCAAAACCCACGATGGCGCTATCGATTTTCTTTGGATTGAGCACGCGCTCCCCGCGCTCGTTGGTGGGCAAGGCTTCATCAAACCCCCATTTATTTCCCGCTACCCAATTGAAATGAATGATCGCCAACGCCAAAAAGATAATGCTTTCGAGTAAGGATAAAATTTTATACATCGTTGGTTAAGTTGTCCAGAAAGATAGTGGTAAAGAAATCCTATGCATATAAAACCGAAGGAATTTACTTTACAAGATCGCTCGATTTTTTTAAAGAAATTGCATTCACCTGAAATTTCAGAGAAATAAAGGCTTGTAGCTTTCCAATCAACCCGCTAACTTGATTTAAAAAAAGAACCTATGGAAAATTTCATTACCCTTACAGTCGCGTTTGCTAAAGACAAAACCCGAACTGAACTCATCAACGTGAACCAGGTTTATCGCATCATCGAAAGGGAAAGAGGCTGCTTACTCTGCTTTGATGCTTCTGGCACCAGCAACATTGAAGTGACGGAATCAAAAGCGGAAATTCAAAAATTACTGGAATAGCCGTATTTCTTACCACGATAAATATTTGTAAACGATTCTAATTGGTCTACAGGCTTTCTATAGTTTTGGCTTTATAGGAAATCGCGTTACCATCAAATTTTTTTCGTGCACAAAGGGAAGACTAATACTATCTGAAAAAGGATTGATAGTTTTTTCATATTTTGGTTTTATCAAAACTAAATTTCACTTACACGTACTTTCTTTGTTTTCAATTTCGCGTTGTTAACCAGTTTTATAACAGTGGATATTTTAGCACCCGCCACCCCTACATACGCACAATCCTGTTGGATTTCGATAACACTTACTTCTTCCTTCTGTAATTTACCTTGCTTCATCAATAATCCTGCTATATCTCCTTTTGAAATTTTATCCCTCCGGCCTCCACCAATATACAATGTCCGCCATTGTGATGGTGATGGCCAACCACCCTCCTTAAGTTTTTCAACTTCAACATCATCAATATAATCAGGAAGATCTTTATTTTTTTCTTTCAAAATGTAAGCCGTTCCATCGCGTTTCATCCGGGCGGTGCGGCCATTGCGATGGACAAACTCATGCTCCTTATTGGGAAGTTGGAAATGAATAATAAAGCGAATTTCCGGAACATCGATTCCCCGTGCTGCCAAATCGGTTGCCAATAATAACCGATACGTTCCATTTCGGAATTTTATCAGTGCCTGCTCCCGATCCCGTTGCTCCATCCCACCATAAAAACAACCATGATCAATATTCTTTTCGCTGAGATACTCACTTACCTCTGCAATGGTATCTTTAAAATTACAAAACACAATTCCATGGTGATCTCCAATATGACACAATGCATTAACAAGTGTTTCCAATTTGTTGGATGTTGAAACGATTGCCTTTATTTTAAGTTGGGATTCTACCGTTGTTAAATAATTGAGTACAGTCTGATTTTTCAATCCTACAAAACCAGGAATTTTCACCCCTTGCGAAGCAGAGGTCAGAATTTTTTTCTGAACCTGAGGTATCGCCTTCAGGATTTCAGTCATCTCTTTTTCAAACCCTATCTCCAACGATTTATCAAACTCATCCAATACCAATGCTTTAATCTCATCAACAGGAAATGAATCCTTTCGTAAATGGTCTGCAATTCGTCCGGGCGTTCCAACCAAAATGGCTGGACGATGTTTCAAATCAATTTTATCTTGTGATCCGGCCCGCCCACCATACACGGCATTGGTTTTGAAACCGCTTCCCATGGTACGCGCCACTTGTTCTATCTGGATGGCCAATTCACGCGTGGGAACAACAATCAAGGTTTGAACTTCTTTGGATTGTTCGTCCATCAATTCAAGGATGGGAAGCAAGAAAGCTAGCGTTTTTCCAGTTCCGGTTGGGGATAACAATACAACTTCATCCGCAGACCGAATGGTGGCGATGGTTTTCTCCTGCATTTCATTAAGTTGCGCAATGCCTAATTTTTCTAAGATTGCTTTTTGATTTTTATTTGGGTTCGCCATGCGCAAAGCTACACACTATTTATCAGCGAACTAATTGGTTCCGTTCCTACGGAACGGGTTTCAAATTAAAATTAAATTCTACAAATATGTTGTCCTTACAGGACAAATAAGAAGATGCTTCATTCGATTATCTGGA
>JBGTGG010000439.1:0-6086 GCA_041746855.1 Cyclobacteriaceae bacterium
TGGCGGGGTGCTCCTCAGCATTGCCCGCTTCCGCTTCACCTGGTTCAACAAATGTAAACGGTTTGCAGGATTAAACTTTAAGTGTAAACTTGAGGTAGAATTAAACATTAAAAACTGTCAACTTTTTTCAGGACGAGGCAACTAAACGAGCACTGTGGACTTTGTTATTAATAACCGGGACAATTTTGACAACAACAGGACATAAGACATTTAAACGAAAAAAAGCGGACTGACTTGCACGAACGCCCAACAATAGCTATGTCAAATGGCGGGCGAAAGTTTTGACGAAAATATTTATCTTGCTATTACGTTCGGTTACGGTGGACAGAAGCGTTTTTCACAAACCGCCACTTGCCATAGCCGAGCGTTATGCACAAGCAAAAAATATGAAAAGAGTTCTTAAATATACCATTATAGCCATAGGGTTGTTTCTTATCTACCAGATAAGCATAATTTTTATAAAAGGATTTTTCACAAAAGATGAAAAACAGATTTTATCCACTGATCATTTCAACATTCATTTTCATCAAGTCAGTAGTTGGGATGCAGAAAAAATCTCTGATGAGTTAGAAAAAAATTATTACCGGATAACAGAGGATCTTCAAGCACCAAATCACCCTAAAGTTCAGGTTTATATTCATCCAAATAACGAAGAATTTCGAAATGAAGTCGGCTTTGATGCTTATGGAGCAATTAAAGGAGTTGACACTTTGCATTTATTATATACAGGTTTTCCATTTAGTTTGATGATGTCAATGGAAGAAATTGCAATTCATGAATTCACGCATAACGTAACTTTAAATATCCTTATACAAGACGCAATCAGTAGTGGGAAAATTTCATCTAATAGAGACTTCGATAGCCTTTATTCTCAGGAAGGTAAACGTTTTGACGAAGTTTATCCCCGCTGGCTGTGGGAATCTATTGCCGTATATGAAGCAGATCAAATAAACATATTTTCTTTGTACATGTCTCTTAAAGATGGGTTTCCTGCCTTGGAAGCACTAAATGAACCAAATAATTTAGTCTATAATGTTGGTTACACTCTAATTGATTTTATCATCCAGCATTGGGGAAAAGAAAAACTCTTAGATCTGATAAAAAATAATGGGGATATAAAATCAATTTTAGATTTGACTGATAAGGAGTTTGAAAACCAGTGGGAACTGTACGTAAAAGATAAATTCTGGATATTATGAAATTTAAAGCCAGTGCATATACTAAACGTTGTAGGTAATGCTGTCGGGACAATTTTGAGTTTAAAAAAACATGGACGACAAATACACAATTAAAGGAAAGGACCTAGAGCGACATTTTGAGTTCCAAGACAAACTGATTCATTTTAGTCAAAACCTTTTTCCTTACAATACAGGTGATGACAGGGCAATAGTAATTTTGGGAGCCTCTTTCCTGGACTACACATTAGAGCATATCTTGTTGGGGTTCTTCCCGACTGACGACCCAGAGGTTGAAACATTACTAAACTTTGACCAACCATTGGGGGCATTTGGAAACAGGGTTCGAATGATTTACTGCTTAGGTTTAATTGACAAGCTGATAAAGGACGACTTAAAATTTATCGGGAAAATTAGAAACAAATTTGCTCACGACTTAGATGCTTCATTTGAAGACGATCAAATAAAAAATTGGTGCAAGCAATTGAAATGGCATAGAATATCAATGATGATGGAGGCTCCCGAAAGAGCAACTGTACGGGATTTGTATCAGGTTGGAGTAAACCAAGTCATTGCATATTTGCATGGCGTGATAAGTACCGCAAGAGCGGACAAAAGAAAAACAAAAAATGACTTTTAATCTGAGTATGGTGACGGGCCCACTACCTTCAACAAAAAATGTATGTGCCATTGCTGTGTAGTTTAAATTTGTAGTTTCGTTTATCAAATAACGTTTAGTGTTGTAGACCCAATTACTAATCCTTAAACCCAAAATAAGTGTTAGCTACCATATGAAAACTAGACTGCGGAAAATATTGATACGAGTTCATTTTGTCACTTTGATAATAGCGATTTTCAATGCTCTTGTCAAAAACTTGACGCTTTATAGTTTCGCATGGAATATCGAATTTGGAATTGAAATTTTAACACTTATCAGCGGGATGATACTTTTCTTTTTCTACTTGAAACCTTTTAAGAAAATAAATTTTTACTTCTCAATTTATGCGACTGTTGTGATTTTTTTAATAGTAGGATTAATATTTCGTGGCGTCTTTTGGGGAGTGGTTTTATCTGTACTTCTATTTCCAGTAATACCAGACACCAAGAAATTTGAAGAAAACGGAATTACGATTTCAACACCTTTTCAAGGACTTATGGCAGCTTGCTGTTCGTATCAGGTAAAAGAACGACAACTGATAATATTTGAGAAGGATTATGGAATATGGAAATTAGGAGGAGAAGGTCCGATTGACTTTGAAACAGTGAAGATTAATTCGAGCGAAGACGAAATTGAAATAACTTATTCGACAAATTTTGAGGAAGGAGTGATTAAGAAAAAGAAAATAAAAAAGTATGGTGGCTAACATGAAAATACTACTTCTAGCAATATTGACCATTGTACTCTCTGTTCCATCAAATGGACAGGGAATTCAAAGAATAATTGTGACTGGACAACATGCAGATGAACCACCGACTGAACAAGGAGTAAGTAAGCATACAATCGAATTTAGAACGAATAAGAAGGGTGATTTAATTGCAAAAGAATTTTGGAGAGGTAACAAGAAAAATAAACTCAGAAAAGGAGTAGTTATCGAATCATCCAGGCTAGAAAGCATTTCACAATGGATAGAGTCGGAGAAAAAGAAATTCAGTTTGGAGGAATTACACATGGAATATAAAGCGCTGCAAGACTACAAGAAAAATTCTTCGTATAAGCCGTATTCCGAATTTGACAGCAATTATGTAATCGATTTAGATTCATTCAATTTTTGCTTGCCTTATAATTCAAAAAGGAGTATTTCAACAGGTGGCTACAACCTATCAGTAGTAATGACTAATAATTTTGGAACTAATTATGAATTCGAATTTGATTCTGATGATAGGGGGCTAAATAAATTGGGTTTATTTAATTACATAGTTTGTTACGAGCTTTTGTACGACAAATTACCTGCAAATTTTTCAGGTAGAGAGCATTTCACGAAAACAGAAATGATGACGAATATCCTTTTTGCGATAAGCACAATTGAATGTGAAGGCTTCTATTATAAAGAATTCATTGATAAGCATCCGGAACGAACAACGCAAGAGAATCGAATGAGAGTCGGTTGGGACTTTGTTAAATATATGAAACATAGAGATGAGTAAGAACCAATTATCAATCCGCCAACAGCTGTTGTATTTATGACAGACACAAGCAAAAATTTATAGACGTAGGATCTCAGCATAGTCTGTCCGAAGAGACTCTGTTTACGCTCACATGTTACCTGCAATCCTCAAATGAAAATTCTACCAAGCAATTCAAAAATAATTGTGACTGGACAACGCCCAAAGCGTTAGTAGTAATGAACCGACCTTTAAACATGACCAATTCTATAGCAAAGTCCTTACTCATGCTGTTCTTAATTGCAGGATGTGCCACTAAAAGCGAGCAACAGGGAGAATTTCTATCCGATCCGTTTTTCGAAATTCTGCCGTCCGACTCTGTGCAATTGTTGGCTCCGGAAATTATTTCATCCAGTCTGTTCGAATACAATGGAACGTTTTCGCCTGATGGTTCAAAGTTTTATTATACTGTAGGCCTCCCTAACAGTGGAAAGATTGTATTTCTGGAGCTGAATGAAAACAACACGTGGTCCGAACCACGGTTTGCAGAATTCTCCAGTGCGTTCTCTGAAGTCGACCCACTATTTTCTCCCGATGGTTCAAGGCTTTACTTCACTTCAAATAGACCTGTTTCGGATAATGCTAACCTAAACAGAAACAATATTTGGTTTGTCGAGACCACTGAAGATGGATGGAGTAAACCGCACATGGTCGCGTTAACGGAAACCGGTGACACGTATAGTTCAATCACCAATAAGGGCGATATCTATTTCAATACCTGGAATACGGGGGACATCTATAAAGGGATTAAGACTGACTCAACTTATTTCATTGAGAGGTTATCAGAGACTATAAACCTTGGTAAAAGTGTTGGCGACCCTTTCATTTCCCCTACTGAAGATTATTTAATCTTCCGCGGAAATAACTTGGAAAATACGGTTGGTAGTTTCGATTTGTATATTAGCTTCAAAATTGATAATGAGTGGACGGCACCGATGAATCTGGGGGAACCGATTAATTCGAAAGCCAGGGAAAGTTGCCCGTATGTAACAGCAAATGGAGAGCTCTTCATTTTCTCAAGTACCAGACTAATGAATGAATATGAACCCAAACCCCTTGAATCAATTGCGATATTTAGAAGTAAATCGGAATCGTTTGACAATGGAAGCTGGAACATCTATTATACCTCAACATCTTTCATACAAAAATTGAGGGCAGAAGCAACTAAACGCTAGCTACTGTTGAGGAGTTGAGGATCATATGGGGGAGGTGTTGAAAAGATTTTTGGATTATGAATTATGAGTAAAAAAAATAAAAACACGCAAACCAGTTCGGAGTTCATCATCTTTAAAACCGAAGACGAAAAAATTTCGGTGGATGTGCGTATGAACGAACAAGATGTTTGGCTTACGCAAGACCAGTTGGCGATGCTCTATGGTGTAGAACGCCCCGGCATCACACAACACATCAAAAACATTTTTGTCGAAGGTGAATTGCAGGAAACTTCAGTTAGTAAGAAATTCTTACGAACTGCCGCAGACGGTAAAAAATACGATACAAAGCATTATAGCCTTGATATGATAATCTCGCTCGGTTATCGTGTAAACTCAAAAATTGCTACACAATTCCGCATTTGGGCAACCAAGCGCCTGAATGAATACATACGCAAAGGTTTTACAATGGATGATGAGCGGTTGCAAGATTTGGGCGGTGGCGGTTATTGGAAAGAACTTTTGCAACGCATCAGAGACATTCGGGCATCTGAAAAAGTTTTTTATCGCCAGGTGTTAGACATTTACTCCACAAGTATTGACTATGACCCGAAAGCTGATGTTTCTATTGAATTTTTCAAGAAAGTGCAAAACAAAATTCATTATGCCGTTCACGGACAAACAGCAGCCGAAGTTATTTTCAATCGTGCCGATGCAGAAAAGGAATATATGGGATTGATGAAACTTTACGGGCAATCGTCCTTATTTAAAAGATGCTTTAGTAGCCAAAAATTATTTAAATGAAAAAGAATTACGGGCGCTGGGGCAAATTGTTTCTGGTTACTTAGACTTTGCCGAGCGACAAGCTGAACGGGAACAATCAATGACAATGAAAGACTGGGCAGCCCATTTAGACCGCATACTTACAATGAGTGGAGAAAAATTATTGCAAGGGGCTGGCAAAAATAACCCATGGCAGAGCCGTAGAAAAAGCCACCAGTGAATACAAAAAGTATCAGGCAAAAACATTGAGCGAAGCAGAAAAAAACTACTTGGAAAGCTTGAAAACCATAGAGCAAAAAACAAAGAAGAAGTAGATGTATGCGAATCAAAAAGGTTGAAGTTAGAAGACTACATTGCATTCTACGGGCAGCATGAATTGTTGAAGTCAACCAATTTTCCAAGTAACCAACACCACCCATGCAGCAATTGTATTTTATCAAAAAGGGAAAATTGGAATGGAGGGAAGTGCTCCGACCTGAAATTTCGGATGCACAACACGCTATCGTCAGGCCCTTTGCAGTTGCGAAGTGTGATCTTGACGATGCTTTTTTATTTAATAATCTCGATTTAAAAATTAAAATAGGAACCGCACTCGGAAAGGTTGATCCGAAATACAATTCAATTTTCGGTAACCTGCTGAAGGGTCCATTTCCATTTGGGCACGAGTGTGTGGCCGAAGTAGTGGAAACAGGTCAAGGTGTAAGCAAAATAAAAATAGGAGATGTTGTAAGTGTTCCCTTTCAACTATCGTGTGGCAGCTGTCTTCATTGCAAGAACGGATTTACCAGTGTTTGTGAAAATACGCCCCCGCTGT
>JBGTGG010000440.1:0-3915 GCA_041746855.1 Cyclobacteriaceae bacterium
TTCTACCGGTGCATTCGACAGCGTGGCAACGATACAGCCGAGCGAAATCGGAATGAAGAATAACTATTTCAATTTCGAAATCCCTTCTATCTCTGTAAATGGAAAACTACTAATCAATTCGATTATCTTTTTGAATCTGGCCATTGCTTTGATTGTATTGGATAGAACAATATTACGGCCTTTGTTTGAGAAACGCACATTAGATATAAGACATTAGTCGCAAGACGTTAGATATTAGACGCATCTAGCGTCTAGCGTATAATCCTACATTGACATGTGTGAATATTGCGTGCCTATGGCACTCAGATATAGTGTTAATCCAATGGCTACCAACATTTCATGCCTACGGCATGTGAAATTCCAGAGAGGTGAATAGCCATACAAAACCTGAATATAATTCACGATTGGTTGAAGATGACAAAGTAGGACTAATGTCTAGCGTCTAGTATCAAACATAGTATCCAGTATCCAGAATCTAGTATCTAGCATCTATTTCGGTTCCGGGCACTCAATCTCCCAATCCTTTGCCAGCGCCAGTGAGCCTTTCTTTACTTTCTTAATAACGTCTTCTGTCTTCTTAATCTTACAACCAATATCTATATAGCGATATTTCGCGCCATCAACTTTGAAATTATAGTGACATTGATTGGTCGACATCTGCTTTTTCTTGCAGATAAATTCAACATGATCATCTTGCGGAGCTACACTCGCCAATAAAAAAAATAGTGGAATTAATTTTATCATGTGTCAAAGGTAAGAAATCATCAAAGGAATGCCATACCCTGGTCGACATTTGCAATGTCGACCCCAGATTGAAAGGATTTATAATCCAAGTAAATGAAATCCAAAAAAAATGTCAGACCAAAATGATCTGACATTCTTCTTATTCTAATTTTAAATACTATTAATATCTGTAGTATTCAGGTTTGAATGGACCTTGTACTTCCACACCAATATATTTCGCTTGCTCGGGAGATAAGACATCTAACTCCACACCAATTTTCTTCAAGTGAAGGTTAGCAACCTTTTCATCAAGATGCTTTGGCAACATGTAGACTTTGTTTTCATATTGATCTGTATTGTTCCAAAGTTCCAATTGCGCCAATGTCTGGTTTGTAAAAGAATTCGACATTACAAATGATGGATGGCCCATTGCACAACCCAGGTTTACCAATCTTCCTTCAGCAAGAAGAATAACCTGATTGCCACTCTTTAGAGTGTACAAATCAACTTGAGGTTTGATGGTATCCTTGTCCGCATTCTTATTCAACCAGGCAACATCAATTTCATTATCAAAGTGACCAATGTTCGCTACAATTGCTTTGTCTTTCATTTTTTCAAAATGACGACCTACAATAATATCCTTGTTTCCGGTAGTGGTTACAACGATATCTGCTTCAGCAATTGCATTGTCCATTTTCTTTACAGCAAAACCGTCCATAGCCGCTTGAAGCGCACAGATCGGATCGATCTCGGTAATAATAACACGCGCACCTGCTCCACGCAATGAAGCAGCTGATCCTTTTCCAACATCACCATAACCGGCAACAACTGCTACTTTACCGGCAATCATCACATCAGTGGCTCTGCGGATCGCATCAACACACGATTCTTTACAACCGTATTTGTTATCAAACTTAGACTTTGTAACAGAGTCATTTACGTTGATGGCAGGCATTGGCAATGTGCCGTTTTGCATGCGCTCAATCAATCTATGAACACCTGTAGTGGTTTCTTCAGAAAGCCCTTTTATATCTTTTACCAATTCCGGGAAACGATCCAATACCATGTTAGTAAGGTCACCACCATCATCCAGGATCATGTTTAACGGTTTACCATCTTCAAAGGCAAACAGAGTTTGTTCAATACACCAGTCAAATTCCTGCTCATTCATACCTTTCCAGGCAAATACGGGAACTCCGGCAGCGGCAATCGCAGCAGCAGCGTGGTCTTGTGTGGAAAAAATGTTACAAGATGACCAGGTAACTTCCGCACCTAATTCCACAAGTGTTTCAATTAAAACAGCTGTTTGGATCGTCATGTGCAGGCATCCTGCAATACGGGCACCCTGTAGGGGCTTGGAATTGCCAAATTCTTCCCGTAAGGCCATTAAACCGGGCATTTCAGCCTCAGCCAACAGGATTTCCTTTCTTCCCCAGTCAGCCAGGGTAATGTCTTTTACTTTGTACTTTACTTTCTCGTCTACCATCGTTTAAGAGTTTTTTCAGCGATACTAACCGCAAAAATAAGCGAAAGGTTTAGGAATACCTAAGCAGCATTAAAGTTTGGCAGGATCATCGCTATACATGTGGAATAAAGACCAACCCGAATAGGAATCCCATGGTCAATCGTATAAGTAGTATAATAGCTGATCAACAAAAGAATGGGGTGGAAATCCTATAAGTTGGCCAGTTTTTGTTAATGAGTGATTATAAAATTAAAACCAGGTGCGGATAGAACCCATTATTACGTTATTAAAAAAATCATTCAAGAAGTACGTGAAGGATGACCCCATTCGGTTGGCAGGCACGACTGCCTTTTTTTTGGTGATTGCTATTGCCCCTATTACCATTATGCTCACCACTGTTGCCGGAACCTTGATCAGCAAATCCACCATTAAAGATAAAGTAGTAATGGAAGCAGAGTCTGCCTTTGGGAAACAAGGACAGGATTTTGTTTTAAATGTGATCGAAAATGCCGAAACCCAAGACGAGCAATCCATCATTCCTTTTATCATCGGTATCGTAACCATACTGGTTTTGTCCACAACACTGTTTTCTGTGGTACAAAAATCAATCAATTATGTTTGGCGGGTGCGTCCTAAACCGAGGCGAAAAGCAATGAAAATCCTTATCGACCGGGGTTTGTCGTTCGGTATGATTTTAGGCATTGGTTTGCTCATTCTCATTACGCTCATTTTTGATACCGGATTGGCAATCCTGGATAATTTTATTGGCGAAGATTTCCCCACACTTGCCCTCTGGGTAATTAAGATATTGAATGTAATTCTATCCTTGGGAATTGCCACCGTAGTGTTTGCGTTGGTCTATAAATTTTTACCTGATGCCAAAATTAGTTGGAAGGTTACGTGGATGGGCGCGTGGATAACATCCTTTTTATTTACAGCTGGCAAATACATCATTGGACTCATGTTGAAAAGTAGCGGAGTGGGTGATTTATACGGAACGGCCAGCTCCTTTATCATTTTGTTGCTTTGGCTGTTCTATTCATCCCTTATATTTTATTTCGGTGCGGAAATCACGCAGCAATACGCTGCTTTATACAGCATCAATATTGAACCTAAAGAACAAGCTGTGGCATTTGAAATCAACGAAACCGAAACATCATGAACTCCATAAAAAAATACATTCGATTAATCATAGGGATCATCACTGCACTGTTCGGTATTGTATTTCTTTTTATACCCTTCCTCCCCTTTGGCTATCTTTTACTTTTTGTTAGCGCTTTCTTCCTGGCCAGTTACATTCCGATCCTAAAAAAATTCATGAGCTTTCTCCGCAAAAAAGATAAAAAAGGATATATCAAAAAAGCTGAGGAAAAAATCCATCAGTTTGAAAATTGGATTGACCGAAAAATAACCGGAGGAAAAAAGGAACCTCAAAACGAATAGGCCAAATTAAACCCCAACTTTACACCGGATGACCTTTCATCTACCGAAACATAACTTTTTAAACCGTTATTAAAATGGGTTTCTGTTCTGTCAATGAATTGATATTTATAGCCGATAAAAACTTCAAGGTGCATGCGTTTACCCATGCTAAAATTCTTACCGAACAGAATACCAGGATTGATCATATCCCCTTCTGAATCGCCAACATAGCTTTCAGTGACACCTGAATCCTCATCATTGAAATCCTTGAATTTTAAAAATTCGGTAAACAACCCGACAAATAT
>JBGTGG010000441.1:0-9135 GCA_041746855.1 Cyclobacteriaceae bacterium
CTTCTTCATGTTCTACACCAAAAGCCAGTGAAAGAGTCCAACTGGAAATATCGTAGAAGAGACTATCCTCAAATTGCGTTCTTCTTTCAAACATTCCTTTGATCAAACGATACTGGGGTTGGTTCATAGGAATCACATAGCTCGACTCAGCATCAAATGCTTTTCCGTTGATCGTTTGGTTGCTTCCGAGCTTATATACTTTCACGTCTTGCCGTGCAACAATTTCTGCGAGATGGTAAGCGCGCGCTTTGTCTTTCGAACCAAACACAAAAGACTTCACCGGATCTTTTGCTGCCTCGTTTGCAGCCGATTTATAAAAGTCGCGTTGGTAGTTCAACAACTCTTCGCGCAAACCCTGCACGGCTGCCATCGTACTGAGCGCAGTGGTGAATTGATTGCGGATGGTGAATGGAAATTCCAACACACCATTTTCGCTATCCTGTGCATGGCCGCGTGAACTTGCCTGTTCAAATAAAATTCCAATAGCACCTTGCACATCCGGAAAGGTTGATCCTTTTCCATAGTAAAAATCATCATACCCTTCTTGTGTGTAATAGAGTGAGCCAATGTTATCCAATGCTTTTGCATGATACTCCCCGATCTTGCGCGTCAACTCCTGGTTTTTCAAGGGTGTAAGTGGATGCACGCGGGAAGGCACACCCGGTTGGAAAAAGAATGTTGAGTTCGTTCCCATCTCGTGGTGATCGGTAAGCACATTTGGTTTCCATTTTTGGAATTGCTTGATGCGTGCCTGCGATTCGGGTTGTTGTGCGACCAGCCAATCACGGTTTAAATCAAACCAATAATGATTGGTGCGCCCGCCCGGCCACGCTTCATTGTGTTCGGTGTCATACGGATCGGAAGAAACCAATTTACTTTTTCTTGAATTGGCCCACGATGAGAAACGATGAAGTCCATCGGGATTAAAACTAGGGTCGAGCAGGATCACTACATTCTCCAAAAGTTTTTCGATTTCAGCGCCTTGCGCAGCGGCCAGATAATAGGCATCCAACAGAGCAGCATTGCTTCCGCTGGGTTCATTGCCATGGATGCTGTTTCCCAGATAAAATACCACGGGCATTGATTTGGTGTCGAGGCTTGCTGATTTAGAAGGATCGGTAAGCAAAACATGTTGTGCCCTGATTTCTTCAATACGTTGATGGTTTTTGGGAGAAGTAATCGTAAGCAACAAAAGGGGGCGTGCTTCGTGGGTATACCCGATTACCTCCAGGGAAATCCTGTCGGAAGCGGCATCGAGCACATACATATAACTTACCAGCCGGTCGTGGCTAATGTGCCACTCACCCACCTCATGACCCACAATCGATTTCGGGGTAGGGATTTTGGGATCAACGGTAATGCCTTCCGGAAGGTAATATGATAAATCGGGTTGCGCATAAAGCGTAGGTGCAATCGAAATAAACAATAGAAACAGTAGGTGTTTTCTCATTTTTCAAGGTTTAGAATGTGAATGTAGCGCCTATTATGGAAAAGGTTAAACATCATTTTATAAGCGGTTAAAACCATGTTACCCACGTGTGAAGAACTTGTGGGAAAATTTAATTTTTTGATAAAAGGTAATTACCTTGAATAGAATACTTTTGAGCGAAAGTTATACTCTTAACCTAAACACATTTATGAAGAAAATTTTACTAACAACAATCATTGTGATACTGGGCTTTTCGGGAGTCTGGGCGCAGGTGACAACTAGTAGTCTGAATGGGGTTGTAAAGGATGCAAGTGGACAAGCATTGCCAGGTGCAACCGTACAAGCAACCCATGAACCTTCCGGAACTCCTTATGGAACTACTACAAATGTCGAAGGTCGGTTCTTTCTACCCAACGTGCGTGTTGGTGGACCCTATACCGTAATTGTCTCTTATGTGGGATACCAAGAGCAAAAGTACACTGGAATCACCCTTAAACTTGGTGAACCTTTTGCACTTAACGCCACGCTTCAGGAGTCAGCAACTGAATTGTCAGAAATTGTGGTGACAAGCGAAGGTGCCATCAATGTAGATAAGGTGGGAGCCGCAACAAATTTGAGTAGTCGTGAATTTGCAACCATGCCAACCATTTCCAGAAGTTTAACTGATTTTACACGGTTTACACCTCAAGCAAATGGTAATGGTTTTGCAGGACGTGATGGCAGATTTAACAACATTCAAGTTGATGGGGCAAACCTCAACAACAACTTTGGGTTGAGCAATGATCCACTTCCAGGAGGTGGCAACTCCCCAATCTCATTGGATGCATATGAAGAAGTCTCTGTAAACATTGCACCATTCGATGTTCGTCAATCAGGTTTTACCGGAGCGGGTATCAACGCAGTTACAAAGAGCGGAACCAATACATTTAAAGGAACCGCATATACATTTTGGAGAAACCAAAACTACCTCGGAACAGATGTTGGATCAAATGATATCAGCAACCAAATTGTTGACTCAAAAAACAACATTTATGGTTTTAGTCTAGGTGGCCCGATCATTAAGAACAAGTTGTTCTTCTTTGTGAATGCTGAGATGGAAAAAGGAAATCGCCCGGGCATTAACTTCTCACCAGAGGGTGGCTCTGGAAATGGTGTGGTTTCCACTACACATGCTGACTCTTTACAAAAATTTTCTGATCACTTGCGTAACGTGTATGATTACGAAACCGGTGCCTATGATAACTTCCCTAATTTTGAAAGCCAGAACAGAAAGCTTTTGGCCAAGATTGATTACAATATCAATCAGGATCATAAGCTAACGTTAAAATTTAGTTCTTTCACCAGTTCGAACGATCAACAATTGAATGGAACCAGTGTACCAAACGGTGGTGGATTTCTGGTGGATGGTCAGGCGGGCTCCTTATCACGCCTTACTGTTAATCGCTTCTCAAACCAGTCCATGTCTTTTGCTAACTCAAACTATGGTTTTGAGGACAATGTGAATACCGGAACCCTTGAGTTTAACAGCAACTTCGGTGGAAAAATGTCAAATCAGTTTTTGGCTACAATCACAAAGGTAGAAACCGTTCGTACATTTGGTGGTGGGCTTTTTCCAACCATCGATATTTTTGATGGTGTAACTGGCAACAATTACATGACTGCTGGTATGGATCCGTTCACAAACAATAACCAAGTTATAAATGACGTAATCACCATTACCGATAACTTCACGTACTATGCCAACAAGCATACTATCACTGCTGGAGTTTCTTATGAGTATCAACGTGTTGGTAATATGTTCATGGCAGCTTCCAACAGTCATTACATCTACAACTCACTGGACGATTTTATAAATGACAGGGCACCTGTTTACTTTGCCTATACTTATTCATTGACAGATGAGCCCGCAGTATTTTCTGCTGACTTAAAAATTGGCCAATTGGGTATTTATGCTCAAGATGAGTTCACACCATCAGATCGATTAAAGCTTACTTTTGGTATCAGAGCCGACAAACCAATTTATCTTGAAGATCCTTTAGAAAACCCGGCTGCAAGCGCGTTAACACTCTACGATGAAGATGGTGAAACAACAAATTATAGCACAGGCGAATGGCCTAAAGGAAAAATTCTTCTTTCTCCACGTGTTGGATTTAAATGGGATGCCGCAGAAGACCGGTCACTTGTATTGCGCGGTGGAGTTGGTCTCTTCACTGGAAGAATTCCATTTGTCTGGTTAACCAACATGCCTACCAATTCAGGAATGTACCAGTTTGGCGCCAGGTTGAGAAACACAAATGTTGGTGAAGCTGCTGACTTGGCTACCATTACATTCGATCCGGATCCAAATGCATATGCAGGCTTTTTCCCAACAACTGCAGGAGGCAGTGCTCCTGGTAACCTTGTGTTCACAAGTAAGGATTTCAACTTCCCGCAAGTTTTCAGATCGAATATAGCGGTTGATAAAAAATTACCATATGGACTGACTGCATCTGCTGAAGTACTGTTTACAAAAGATGTTAATGCAGTGAGAATGTATAACGCGAACTTTAAGCCGAATACGAATGGTACCGTTGTGGAAGGTGGCCTATCAAGACCTCGTTACTTATCAGCGGCAGACAGAAATGAGAATGCAAACATTTCCACAGCCATTGTTCTTGACAATACCAACAAAGGCTATTCCACAGCACTTACATTCCAATTAACGAAAGCCTATGAAAAAGGACTTTATGGATCACTTGCATATACATTCACGAAAGCTGAAGAAGTTACCGCCAACCCAGGTTCGCAAGCTGCATCTGTTTGGAACGGCAATCCAAACGTTGGCACTTCCAATGCTATTGAGCTTGCTAATTCGCAGTACGCTGTTCCGCATAGAATAGTAGGTAATGTTTCATACCGCTATGAGTATGCCAAACACTTTGCTTCTACGATATCAATATTCTACGAAGGCACACAATTTGGGAACTTTAGTTATGTTGTAAACGGTGACTTGAATGGTGATGGGAATGGAAGTACTGACCTGATGTATATCCCTAACAATACAAGCGAAATGAACTTCGAAGCATATGGTGACTTCACGGTAGCAGATCAGGAAGCGGCTTTTGAGGAGTTTATTAATAATTCAAAATACCTGAGTAACCATAGAGGTGAATTTGCGGAAAGAAATGCTGCACTTCTACCTTGGTATAACCGTTGGGATCTTAGATTCCTCCAGGATTTTTACATTGAAACTGGCAAAAACAAAACCCGCCATACCTTGCAGTTTTCTGTTGACATTCTAAATGTTGCCAACTTTTTAAATAAGGATTGGGGAGTTCAGAAAATCAGAAGAACAAACAACCCGCTTGTATATAGGAGTATAGATGGAGACAATGCACCCCTATATCGCTGGCAAGCAATTGGTGGAGAGTTGGTAACGGATCCTTATCAGGATTTGATCAGTCCTGCAAGTACCTGGAGCTTACAGCTTGGTTTACGCTACATTTTCTAGAATAAATAATTTTAAACAACACAAAAAGGGCTCAATTCGAGCCCTTTTTCCATTTATACCTACCTGACAATTTTTCAGTTTTTTTATGGCCACCCATTGCCGTAATTTGAAGTTGCTATGGTGGCTTATCTTCGGTACGGGATCCTTTTCTTGCTGCTCTTTACGTGCGCCTCTTCCTGTAATTTATTTACTGAAAACAATAAAAGAAATATCCCCATCCATTTCGATTTGGAAGCCATTCAAAAGCGTGGCTACATCAACGCGTTGGTCGACAACAACTCTATCAGTTTTTTTATCTATAAAGGAAGACCGCTTGGCTATGAGTACGAGTTGTTAAGTTTGCTCGCCAACCACCTTAACGTTAAATTAAAAATACACGTCACCTCCGGTGTCAACCATGCCATTGAAAAACTAAACAATGGTGAAGGTGATATTCTTGCCTTTCCTCTGACCGTAACAAAAAGCAGAAAGGAACTGGTTTCTTTTACGCGGCCCCATTTCCATTCACAACAAGTATTGGTACAACGAAAACCTGTTGAGTGGAGAAAACTTACCCTCGATCAAATTGAAGACAGCCTCATTCGCAATCCGATTGAATTGATTGATAAAAATGTACACGTGATCACCGGAACAAGTTTTCAACAACGGCTGGACCATCTTTCAGAAGAAATTGGCGGGGACATCAACATCCTCACGGACACGTCCAACGCCATGAGTGAATCCCTCATTCAAAAAGTAGCGATGGGTGAAATTGATTACACCGTGGCTGATCGGATGACCGCGCGCGTCAATGCTGCGTATTATCCAAACCTGGATATTCGTACCGTGCTAAGTGTGCCCCAACAAATCGCCTGGGCCGTTCGTAAAAATGCACCCGACCTCACCAACGCTATCGACACATGGTTAGGTGAAATAAAAAAAGAACCAACATTCATGGTGATTTTTAACCGCTACTTTAACAGCCCGCGTACTTCATTGATGCGCATGAGCAGCGACTATTCTTCGCTTGGCGGCAGTCGTCTTTCCCGTTACGATGAACTGATCAAAGGCGGGGCAAATGAACTGGGTTGGGATTGGCGTTTGCTTGCCGCACTTGTTTATCAGGAATCACAATTCGATCCTTCGGGCGAATCGTGGGCGGGTGCGCGTGGACTCATGCAACTGATGCCCGAAACTGCCAAGCAATTTGGTGTTACCAACCGCGATGATCCCGTTCAAAGTATTAAAGCCGGAGTAAAATATTTGAAATACCTCGATTCACTTTGGGCTAAAACAATTGAAGATCCGGAAGAACGATTGAAATTTGTGCTGGCCTCCTACAATGTTGGGCTATCGCACGTAGTAGATGCGCGGAACCTTGCCAGGAAAAATAATTTGAGTACCATTCACTGGGAAGACAATGTTGAATTCTTTCTTATAAAAAAATCGGATCCTGAGTTTTATAAAGATCCGGTGGTGGAAGCTGGCTACTGTAAGTGTGAAGAACCTGTGCAGTATGTGAGCGATGTGCTGAATCGGTTTGAAGAATACAAACAACACATTACTGGTTAAACTGGATTCTAGATACTAGTCGCTAGAATCTAGCATCCAAAATAAACCAGTATCCAGTGACCAGTATCCAGTATCTAGTGAACCAACTGATTTACAATTTCCTCAAAATTCAACGACTTCCAGCGAGAATGAATATCCGATCGCACCATCACCTCATCCATAATCAAGCGTTGCTTTCTGCCAATCTTTTGAGCTTCTGAATAGCGCATCTCGTCATGGAACGTTACCATGGAATATTGAGGAATCCATTTATCCGGGTACAGTTCATGAAGTTTTGCTTCTATTTTTTTTCGTAAAAGAAAATCATCGTCTGCTACCAGATCGCGCATTTCAATAAAATTCTCTACTGCTAAATGGGAAATCGCATCGGTATCCGGCTTGCGCAATTTTTGAAAAGCTGGAAGCACCGCATCCCAATTGTCTTCATGTTCATTTAGTAAATCATTCAACACTCGACAATCTTCAAAACCCGCATTCATCCCTTGCCCGTAAAACGGAACCAATCCGTGTGCCGCATCGCCAATCAATAATGTTTTATTGCGCACCCATGGATAACACCGAATCGTAACCAGCGAAGAAGTTGGATTATTTTTGAACTCTTCCACAAGGGTTGGCATCAGCTTCACGGCATCTGGAAATTCCTCTTCAAAGAATGATTTGATTTCTTCTTCAGTTTTGAGTTGCTCAAATGAAACAGGACCTTCAAAAGGAAAAAATAATGTACAGGTAAAATTTCCATCCGGATTGGGAAGGGCGATCAACATAAAACTATCGCGTGGCCAAATATGAAGTGCGTTTTTCTCAATCAGGAAACTTCCATCCTTACCGGGAGGAATCGTAAGCTCTTTGTATCCATGATCAAGAAATTCTTGTTGGTAAGTAAAACGGTCGGTGTATTGTAATGCTGTTCGCACAGCAGAGAATGCCCCATCGGCACCTATGATCAAATCAAATTTATGTACCGCTGTTGTATTGCCTTGCGAAATCGTGAGTTCAGTATCTTCGAGATTCGTCTGGTTACATCTGCTATTAAAATGAATAGTAGCGCCAAGTCGTTCGGCTTCCGTCATCAACTCCATGTTCAATCCGCCTCTTGAAATCGAATTGATGAATTGACCGGTTTGACCATACGGTTGAAACGTTAAGTTTCCTTTCTTGTCATGCATCATTCTTCCATGCATGGGAATTGCTTTTTCATCCAGCATTCCCTCCAGGCCAACTTCCTTTAATGCACGTATTCCCCGATTGCTCAACGCCAGATTGATAGACCGTCCTACATCCACAAGATTTTTCCGCATGTCGGGTCTGCGCTCGAAGATGGTGATGCGATAACCACGCTTCAATAAATAAACAGCAAGTAGTGAACCCACGAGCCCGGCTCCTACAATGGCGATATTGCCCGTCTGACCGCTTTGGTCGGTCTGACGGGCATCAGACGATTGATCCATTATCTGCATATTTAAACTCCTCGTAATTAAGGTATAATGTATAATCAAATTAAACTATGAGAAAAATCAGGTTGACCCCGTCAGACCGCTCAAAGCGGTCAGACGGGTATCACTCAATATAGTTAGATACTAAATAATCCGGAATAACCCTTTTTGATATCTCCAGAAATTTCTCAGGACTAAAATCTAAATCTAAAAACTGATTTGTGATATCGCTATCAACCACCAAAAATTTTTGTGAATAATATTCCTGAAATGAAGAGTAGCTCCATTCATGGATCCCTTTAACTAATCCGGCACGGAAAGGATTTTGATGGACATAATGAAATACAGCATTCAAATGATTGACTCCTTCGATTTCTTTTGCTTTTGTTTTCGGTTGGAACAAGGAACCTGATTTTGATTCTTGCTTATTAATGGCCTGTGTATATGAACTCAGAATTGTTCCAACCTTCCGACTAAGATTTCTGCTATACGGATCACCCGTCTGACCGCCATGAGCGTTACCCGTCTGACCGCTTTGAGCGGTCTGACGGGTACTATGCGGGCAACGCTTTCGAAAAAATCTCCGCAAAGCGAAAAACATCTTCAAAAGTATTGTATAGTGGAACCGGTGCAATACGTATCACACCAGGCTCGCGCCAATCGGCAATCACACCTTCTTTTGTAAGCATATCAAATACTTTTCTTCCTTCTTTTCCTTTGAAGAAAATCGAAAGCTGACAACCGCGTTCTTTGGGATTGGAGGGTGTCAGGAGTTTAAAATATTTTCCTTTTGGATCAATCTCATTTAACAAATATTCAGTGTACGCAGTCAAGGACTCACTCTTAGCGCGTAATGCTTTCATCCCTACTTCATCAAAAATTTTCAATGAAGCCAATTGCACCGCTCCCGACAACACCGGAAAATTGGAAAGCTGCCAACCGTCCACACCTTCCATCGGAATAAATCCTTTCTTCATTTGAAAGCGTTCCTTTTCAGCATGTCCCCACCACCCGGCAAAGCGTGGGAGTTTTTTATTTCCATGATGCCGTTCGTGAACAAACGCTCCCGCAACTCCTCCCGGACCGGAATTCAAATATTTATAACTGCACCACACCGCAAAGTCAACATCGTGTTTATGAAGTTGCAACGGAACATTTCCAATAGCGTGGGCTAAATCAAATCCCACCATGGCTCCTGCTTTGTGCCCTGCTTCAGTGATGGATTTGATATC